>CAYMHC010000049.1:0-7224 GCA_964390155.1 uncultured Nitrosopumilales archaeon | reverse complement strand
CGATTTGAAGATTTTTTCTTAAAACATCAAGATCGTTCTTATTCGCAGAGACTCTCACCTCTTTGCTATCTATGTTCGAAATTGCTTCTATAGCCAGAGTCGTGAGTACGTCTTGATACCCCTCACTCGATTTGCTAGATGAAAAGCCTTTCAACCTTTTTTCAACCTCTTCAAAAGTTCTTTTCGAGAATTCTTCTTTAACTTCCATGATCTTTTTTCTACCATCCATCTTTGTCAGAGATATTTCTGCCTTCTCCTTCTCATCAATCTCTTTCTTTACCTTTCTGAGTTTTTCGTCTCTTATTCGAACAGCCTTGCCTTTAGCCTCTTCGATTATCTTGTTGGCAGCGTCTTCAGCCTCGCTGATGATCTTCTTTACTTCCTCATCAGTTCTACTTTTTATGTAAAGTTTGAGATTTTCTTTACTCATGATTTAACACCTAAAACCTTCTCTAATACGAAGTCCACAACTTTGTTTAAGTTCGCCTCAGCCTTTTTCGCTAGGTTTCCGCGTTCATCTTCAAACTGCTTCAATATTACCGTCTTCTTCTCATTTATTTCGCCAGTCCTTTTATCAATGAAATCTTGGAAAAATGTTTCTTTCGTAGCTTTTTCCACCATCTCTCCAGCCATTTTTCTGGCGTCTCCCGAGATTTTTTTAGCTCTCTCTCTGGCTTCTTCTAAAGTCTTCTCAGCCCTCTTCTCTTCTTCGATAAGGTCTACTAAATCTAAAGACATTTCTCATCTCTCCAGTTTAAGTTTTACTCCAACGGCTTGACTTACAAGAAAATAAAGCTCGTTTAACCTCTCACCTTTGGGTCCTTCTAAGCCTGGGACTATGGCAAAGATGGGATAAACTCCTTCTCTCCATTTCTCCCTGTCCTTTTTCAATTTTATCGCCATGCTCTCTGATATTACAACTATTTTACATTTTCTTTCCTTTGTGAGTTCTTCTATCTTATTTCTTGCTTCTATCTCATTATTAGCTACAAAGCCTGGGACTCCTACCAATCTAAAATCATTGACAAAGAACTCGTCGCCTATAGATACTATACTCATGGTTATCCCTTTGGCTTTATTCGCCATCTTGATGTTATTTAAAATTTACGAAAACTGGTTCTAGTGCGATATAGAGTGAGACGCCTACCTGAAAAAATTATAAAAAGGACATAATTATAGTCAAAACGATTGTCTTCGTTGATCCTTATGAGCGAGGAAAAACTTCTAGTTAGAAAGATAAAAGAGGGAACGGTCCTTGATCACATAGAGCAAGGTAGGGCTTTAAAAGTCTTGGAAGCCCTGAATATAGATGGTAAAGACGGTAATGTAGTAACAGTGGCTATGAACGTCCCGAGCAAAAAGCTTGGTAAGAAGGATATTATAAAAATCGAGAATAGGTTTCTGAAGCCTGAAGAGACAAATAGAATTGCCTTGATATCTCCTAGAGCCACAGCGAATCTGATAAGAAATTATCAAGTTGTAGAGAAGAGAAATGTGGAGATTCCAGATACCTTTGTGGATGTATTCAAGTGCCCAAATCCAACATGTATCTCTAACTCTAACGAGCCTATATCTCATATAATCTATATTGTAAGAAAAAATCCGCCCTTACTCAAATGTAGGTATTGTGGAAGATTACTCTCGCCAAACGAGGTAGTTTAGTGAAACGAATCAATTTTTAGGGAGTGGAAGGCTCACGCTTAAATACAGAACAAATACATAGAC
Source organism: uncultured Nitrosopumilales archaeon (assembly GCA_964390155.1). Classification (GTDB taxonomy): domain Archaea; phylum Thermoproteota; class Nitrososphaeria; order Nitrososphaerales; family JACAEJ01; genus CAYMHC01. The sequence continues at coordinate 5,499 of CAYMHC010000049.1, read as the reverse complement.
TGGATGAGCACGAAGTCAGGTAGATAAAGATGGTTCAAGCATTTTGTGTAAAGGACAAGAAGAAAGTCGAAATAAAGAACCCTACATCAGTAAAATTGAAGAACGGAAGACCAGCTATCAAAGGCACATGCCCTGTATGTGGGGGCACAGTCTACAGGATAGGCAAGGCGTAATATTCCCCACCTTATTTTTTTTATTAAAATAACCTGAAGAGCTTTTAAGCCAGAGAAACAGTAATATCGACTGTTTAATACTCTTAGGACCACTTTAATGGTGTAAATAAGTAAATTGAAGATAAGGGACCTACCTATACCGGAGAAATTGATAGGACTTGTGGAGTCTCTTGGCTACTCTGATTTGTACCCGCCCCAAGAAGAGGCTGTAAAAGCGGGAGTACTCGAAGGGCAAAACTTGCTCCTCACAACACCGACCGCCAGCGGAAAGACCCTTGTGGCCATGCTTACGGCGGGTAAGATAGTTGTAGACGGCTTAGGAAAGGTCGTATATCTTACTCCTTTAAGAGCCCTCGCAAATGAAAAGTATAACGATTTTAAGGCTTTCGAGAAATTGACTAAGATCAATGGTAAAAATGTAAGAGTTCTTATCTCCACAGGAGATTATGATTTATCAGGAGAATCACTAGGAGAGGGGGACATACTAATTCTTACGAATGAGAAGTTCGATTCTGTTATTCGCCATGGAGTATCTTGGATAGATTCTGTAAAGCTCTTCGTTGCAGATGAGATTCATATAGTTGGTGATGACGATAGAGGACCAACACTTGAGATGACAGTGACGAAGATTCTCTCTTATGTCCATGGAGCACAAATCCTTGCCTTAAGTGCTACCGTAAAGAATTCAAAAGAATTGGCAAATTGGCTTAGGGCAAAATTCATAGATACGAAATGGAGGCCAATAAAATTGATTGAGGGGATTTATCAATACGGGGAGATAAGCTTCTCCGATGACTCTGTAAGGAAGATAAAACCAACCAATAGAGGACATGCCATCGATGTAGCGATAGATACGGTTGCAGAAGGGGGTCAGTCTCTGATCTTCACGGAAACAAGGAGAATGGCTGTAAGCCTTGCATTAAAGGCTTCAGAGGTAACTCAGCACTACTTGACTAAGAATGAGGTTGAAGAGGCTAGAGAAGTCTCAAATGATATAATATCCGCGAGAGAAGAAACTGAGTTGAGCAGAACTTTGTCTAAACTCGTGGGGAAAGGAGTAGCCTTTCATCATGCCGGCCTTGCAGGAATGCATAGATCTATAGTAGAGGATAGCTTCAGGAGAGGCTTAATCAAGATTTTGACAGCAACGCCAACGCTTGCAGCAGGAGTGAACCTTCCAGCTAGGAGAGTAGTGATAAGTAGCCTGATGAGGTATGATTCAGATTATGGGGGAAAGACACCCATTGGTGTATTAGAATACAAACAAATGTGTGGAAGAGCTGGTAGGCCAAAATATGACGATGTAGGGGAGACCGTGATAATATCATCCTATCAAAGCGATGCAGATGAGATTCTCAATAACTATATAAAAGGCGAACCAGAACCCCTCCGCTCAAAGCTATATGGTGAATCCGCTTTAAGGTTCCATCTTTTGGCCACAGTAGCCAGCCTTCCTGGTATAACCGATGCTGAGATTACTAATCTGCTTTCCAAATCTCTTTTGGCCATTCAGTATAAACATGCTACGATTCAATCAAGAGTTAGCAATGCCATGGATTACCTTGAAGATGAAGGTCTGATTGAAAGGAGGGGAAAACGCTACATTGCTAGCGAATTTGGGAAGAGAGTCTCTACCCTTTACATAGACCCGGAAACAGGAGTCATTTTCAGAAGAGCAATAAATATTGCAGATAAGAACAAGCATCATCTGCTAGGCTTTCTACATTTGATAGTCTCATCACCAGACTTTGCACCAAAGTTTCCCTTAAGAAATAGAGATGTTGATGAAGCCTTGATGCTCCTTGATCAAAATAGGGATGATTTCTTATCGCCCATGCCTGAGCATAATCTTGATGGGGATTATCTCGAAGATTTCAGGAGCCTTCTAGTCCTTTATGGCTGGATAAATGAGTGGAACGAGGATAGATTACTCGATAAGCTAGGGGCGGAACCAGGAGACTTGTACAGAGCTGTAGAAAACTCTGAATGGCTTACTCACTCCCTGTTCGAGATCTCCAAGTTGCTAGGTCGAGTTGATCTTTTACCTGAAATTGGAGAGTTGAGAGAGAGAATAAAGCAAGGAATAAAGTCTGAACTAATGCCTCTGGCCAACCTAGAAGGTATAGGAAGAGTCAGGGCTCGATCTTTGTACAACCATGGTTTCACAGACCTTGAAAAATTGGCATCAGCGTCCGTGGATAGAATCGCTTCAATTCCAAAGATAGGCACGATAATAGCAAAGAGCATAAAGAAGCAATTGACAAGATCAGGAGAGAAATGAATTTAAGCTCAATCCTCAGTATACTCTTAATCGATGCCCGTAGCTACAGTATTCAGGTACATTAGACCAGAAGTCTCTCCAAGGAAAGATACCGAAGGGTTCGTGAAGGGAGCAAGGGATTTCATCAGGAAGCACGTAAGATTGGATGAAAAAGTTAAGATAATGGTCTCGGGGGGCGTCGACTCTGCAGTCACGGCGGCTCTATTCTATTTAGAGATAGGCGATAGGCTCTACGTCACTCACGTTGATACTGGATTCATGAGAATGATAAAGGGAAAAGAGGAATCTGAGATAATTGCTGAAAGATTTTCCGAGTTTAAGAATTTCAAGCTCATAAATGCTAGGCCCTTATTTTATGAAAAAGTAATGGGTATCCACGACGCAGAGCAAAAAAGACTCGGATTCCGTAGAGCGTACGAGATTGTGACAGACCAGCAGATGAACGAATCTGAATGTAGCGTGATGACTCAAGGGACTATACTGCCAGACATAATCGAGACAGAGGGAGGGATAAAAAGCCAGCATAATGTCCAGTTAAGATTTAATGAAGTTCAGAAGATAATAGAACCCCTTGCAGGACTATGCAAAGACGAGGCTAGAAAGGTTGCAGAGTTCTTATGGTCTAATTACAGGATGAAGGCTTTAGAGAATGTGTCTAGAAGGCAACCCTTTCCTGGTCCTGGTCTCTCTGTTAGGTCAGTTGGTGTCGTCACTCCAGAAAAGTTACAAATTGAAAAAAGAGCAAATGATATAGTTGAACAGATGGTTGAAGAATACACAAAGCGAAGATTCGATGCTGATCTTTACATAGATGAAAAGACGGGGGAGCAGATTCCATTTCAATCGTTTGCTGCAACCTTCGATGGTGTATTCACCGAAGCGACAAAGGATCTAATGCCACTGCTAAGAGAGAAGACAAGAAACAGCATTAGATGTAAAACTCTCAATTCAAATGTTACAGGTGTAAGGGACGGTAAAAGGGTCTATAGCTATCCACTCTGCATAGAAAGCCATGTTAAGCTAGTCCCTGATGTTTTGGAGGATATTGGTAGCGATGTACCATCAAAAACTTCTTTCTCAAGAGTTCTATATAGGATAAATTCCAAAGTCGGCTCACTAAAATACGCAGTTGCCATAAGGTCTGTCAATAGCATCGATGCAATAGAGGCAACCGTTAACGAAATTCCTATAAGAATTCTTAAGAGAATAGCGAATGAAATCGTCAAACAATGTGATGTGATGGAAGTTTATTGGGATATATCTCCCAAGCCACCTGCAACTATAGAGTACGAATAACTTTACAAAACAATTTAGAAAGCAAAACCTACGTTTAGTTTAAACTGTTTTAGTTCACTTTGACTCGAACTAAAAAATAAGAGGGGTGTTTTGAATTCTCGCCGTAGTTATGTTACGAGGGTGGTGGAGGAGGCGGAGGCATAGGTTGTCTCAAAGAAAGATAGAAATACACAGCCGATACTGTGAAAATGACGTTTAGAATCCAGCTTACTATGGCCCCAATATAAGCGCCTACTACTGGAATAAATGCGAAACCAATGCCTAAAATGAGGGAGACGACTATCACGATGATTACGAAGACAAGTACTTCTCCAAGGTTTTTGACAAAGAAGTCGAAAGCCCTTTTTGTGCTTTCTATAGCATCTGTCTTCTCTATGATGGCAATTGTAATAATGAATAGGGCAACAGGAATTAGGACGAATGTAAGGAAGAATATAGCCGAAATAATGGCGGCGATAAACAAAGTGCCCAGTCTGCTAGTTACAGCATTCATGCTTTTCTTCATATTCATGGGGCGCCCATTGATAACATCGTTGGCCATATCAACAATCATGCAGCTAGCTATAAATCCAATGATGGCTGCTATAAAATAACCTCCCCAGATAAGGTAGGGATTTGGAATCTCTATATAGAAGAAAGGTGGAAAGCCGATTCTTTCCGGGAAGACCACGTAGGCAAGTATGAGGAAGATCAGTTGAACGATCAACGGTGCAAGTATTGGAACAAACAAACCCGGGTTCTTGGTTGAAGTATTGACACCCTTCGACAAGGCTTCAGTAGATTTCGAAGACATAATATCACATCTTTTGAGGATAACGCAACAAGCTTTATAAACTTATACTACGATATTGTTGCAGGGACTGTTTCTCATCTAGAATAGCTTTCTAAGCTTGGAGAGAATTACGAATAGCGATCATCTCCATAATATTCTCAAGAATCAGCATCAAGGGCATGTTCTGAATCATAGTTTCCTGTAAAAACCAGGTTTAACTTCGTAAATTTGGCCGCTACGATTTAAGTTCTGAAGCATCCTTTGTGCATCTTCTTGAGCAAACTTCTTCGTGTTCACCAACTCGTCTACAAATACTCTACCTTCTACTGGGTTCTTTTGAGGACCTTCTAGATTTTTGAATGTGTCTAAAGCTGTTTCCAGCAAAGTCCTCTCGCTCAAAGGCCTTGCATGAAGTACCCCAAGGTCTATCTTGCCTGTCTTCACGTCAACTCCTACCGTTTCAAGCATCCTTCTCATAAGGGATATTGCCCTTATAGCATCCTCTTCCGTAACTTTATCTCTCAACACTATTCTTGCCCTTGCTGTAGCTAATCTTATCAAAGATTCTAATTGCCTAGGCGTGACAGTTATCATTGACTCCGAACCTATCTTTCTCATCTCGAGATAGTATTCTAGTATCTTCTCTTCTGCCTCTTTTGTCAGAACGGGTTGGATTTTCTTAGCGTACACTATGTACTTGCGAAGAAGGTTGAAATCTATAGGGGGCGCTGTAACATACTCTCCTTTCCTATGCAACTCTAAGACATGCCTGGCCAATTGCTCATCCTTTGATCTATCGGGAATGTCCCTTATTACGAATATGAGATCGAATCGAGTCAATAAAGGAATTGGAAGATTCAAATTATCGGCAATATTCCTGTAGGGATCGTACTTGCCAAGTACGGGGTTTGAAGCAGCCAAAATGGATGTTCTAGCGTTCAATGTCGCCACTATCCCTCCCTTTGCTACGCTTACCG
>CAYMHC010000048.1:0-7344 GCA_964390155.1 uncultured Nitrosopumilales archaeon | reverse complement strand
TAGGTTTCTTGATAAACAGCAAACCAGTCGGCTCCAGCCTTCTCAAATGCTCTGATTCCTTCTCTACTAGTAGCTCCGGGAGAGATCATTATTGGCAATCCCGTTACGTCCTTCACCGCCTTGATGATGCTCTCAACAAGACGCCACCCATCACTTTTCTCGTAAACTATGGGGTCTTCACTCATGGTTAAATCGATGAGGTTTATTCCAGACTCCTTTATCCTTTTGGAGTAATCAACGATCTCGTCCAAAGTTTTCCTATATCTTATCGCTATTTCATTCGCTTTTCTATAAGCACAGAAGGTGCAGTAATTTCTACAATAAGTAGTGAAGTAAACGAAGCCATAATTAAAGACCACATTCTTGAAGAATCTTTCACGAAGTTCCTGAGCTACAGAAAACATGGCATATAAGTCATGAACGTCTTCTATCTTTGCCAAGTATAGAGCATCACTTTTTGATAACTCCTCGCCGTCAGTGGCTTTTGATAAGATTTCTGCGACTTTTCTATCTTTTGGGTTAAAATCGAACAATTTGAGCACCTGCTACATATTGAGAAATATACCATTCAAATAAGTTAAACTTCTTGCAACGGGCTTGATACGATCTAGACCTTTATCCAACATGGCTAACCTCTCCAACCCAAAACCTACGCCGGCCCAAGGTTCTGTGATGCCCCAATTTTTATCGATAGGAATGGGGCCAATAACGCCTGAAGCTACCTCTATACCATTCACTGTGACATCAAGGGTCGCCCCATAGACTGCGCAAGGCGACTCTTCAATCTCATAACTCATCAATCCTATAGACATCATAACTTTATTGATCATATCTATTAAAACAACTTTAGGTTCTCTATCAGGAGCTAGCTCTACCAAGTTGGCCATAGTGAACTCTGTTGAGTGTAAAGAACCTTCTTCTTCCTTTCTGAAGCAAGGTCCTATCTCAAATATACGAACCGGGCATAAAAACCTTCTTAGTCTTTTCATGACTTGGTATAGGTTTGGTGCCAGCATAGGTCTCAAGCATAGATTGTCATCTATCCAGATTATCTGCTGCCAGAGCTTATTTGATTCATCTATCCCCATGCGCCTGACATGCGAATCTGGCATAAGTATTGGAGTGTTGACTTCTGTAAACCCTTGTGATAGAATTGCTTTGCTAACTTTTTTCACAATATTTCCTAAGGGTGAGTAAAGGCCTTCATGAGTCAATCTCTCTAGTTGAGTTTTATTTGTAATCAGAAGTTCTGAAACGAATTTGTCAAAATATGCATCACGTTCGCTAGCATCGTCAAAAACCTTGGCTAGAAGCTCCAGAGGTGCACTCAACTCCTTGAGCCTGCGCTTTTGAGTAATCGTGAACTTTTCCATATTTCACACCATTTCATAGAATCAAAGTAAGATTGATGGCATTGACAAGCACTTGATCTATATTCGAATTATTTCAATATTTCGTCTATTATCGCTTGAGAGCAAGTGCAACCATAGCTACAACGCCAATTTGTAGAGGATCATGAATAAAATTTCTGTTGGGAAGATTTTTTGTTGCTGCTTCTGTCAATCCGGATGGTATAGCTGGTGATGAGATTATCATCTTTGAATCAACTATGTTTTTGTCCAGAAGTCCATGGACAGGCGCTGCAATCAAAATAAGCTTTGTATGCTTGATGGCTTCATCCAATGTATTCATGATGGTAAGGCTCTCTTTGTAGATTTTTTTCAGCTTAGTCCTCCTTTCTTTGTCTATTTCCATCAGAATAACTTTGGCACCTTTTTTTATCATATAATCTATGGCTGATGAGCCTACTCGACCAGCACCAACGACCAATATTGTATTGCCTTTCAAACCTCCTATAGCTAGTTCCAAAACTGCAGCATAAGCCTTGCCAGTAGCGAAAGAATTTTCAACAAATCTCTTTTTGTTAAGGTTGAAAACAGAAAAGACATAGTCATCCCCAGCGAATAATAAGTCAGCATTTTTCGAAAATGCTTCAGCAAAGCCTGCAACATCGGGCTTCTGAGTAACAAAGGCATCCATGCCTATATGCCTCAATATAGAGGCTACGGCTTCAGTGAAACCTTCTATTATGCCTAACCCTGATGTTATGGGAACGACCGCAGCCTTTATCTTCGTTACGGCTCGATCTATTTCTTGGCTATCTACCAGGTAATTTGCCAAGTCTATCAACGACTTTCCTATTTTGGCTTTAAGATTCTTATCATAATCTTCTATGGTATGGGGTATTGACCGAACATCATCAGAGGTTAGCCTAGTCATTTAAACACCTCTAGGCGAGGAATCTAAGAACCTAGTCAAGTTAAACTCTGCCATCAATCTTTCTATGGCGCGCATCGATCTTCTCCTTGCTTCTTCGATAGAAGGACTCTTCACAATGAGCGTTGCCACACCTTCAGATCTATCAGTATCAAGGTTCGTTATGGCTTCGTCTGCTCCAAAGAAATCTTTCTTGATCCTGAGATTTCTAGCCTCGCTCATTATGTGTTCCCCCATGATGATGGCGCTATTGTTATTAACTTTTATATGCTGGTATATGACAGAGTTCTTCGGTTCTACTGTCACATGAGGCATTTTGTTTTCAACAAACATCTCTACTAGAAGACCGACCATGTTTATTCCGGAAGAGTGATAAACTACAGTTGGGGTCTGACTTGGCAACCTCGCATTGATTTCTATCATCAAAGGAATGCCATTGATATCCACTATGGCTTGTGTATCCATCAAGCCCTTTAAGTTCAATCCTCTAGCCATCTTCTTGCTGGTCTCAATAAAATTCTCTCTCACATCATCGCTTACCAAATCCGGTGCAAAAACTCTTTTACACCCATAAGTTTCATCAAAATCCAACTGAGTTATCTGTAGTGGCAAGGGATTGCCATCGAGGGCTATAAGCTCTAGAGACAGTGCTGGACCGTTTATGAACTTTTGAACAACCGACTCATCGCCTATTGAAGACGATTCTTCTAGGGCATCCCTTAACTGCTCCTCGTTATCTGCCCTGTATATCCCAACACTTCCGCTTTTTCCTGCTGGCTTGACTACTACTGGAAAACCAGAATTTGGCCATGGTTCTGGATGAGGGATGTTCAAAGAGTCAAAGAATTCCAGCGATTTGATTTTATCTGATGATACCAGAAAAGCCGAATTGTCTTGCATATAAGGGATGCCTATTTGCAAAGACAATTTCTCTAAAAAACTCAAGGTACCTTTATTCTCGGTAGCTGGAAGGACTGCATCAGTCGAAGAAAGAATTTCTCTTGCATCTTTATCGTCCTCTAATAAATCTAGAGCATGGAACTCATCAGCAAGAGACGTAGCTGGAGCATTTGAGTCTCTATCTATTAAAATTACCTCATATCCAGCCTTCTTTGCCAAGTAAGTTGCTTCAGTCCCTTGAAGCCTGCCCCCAACAACACAGATTCTCATGATAGGATTACCTTATTTTTAGTGATATTTACCTTTGCGCCTTCTCATAAGATTTAAAAGTTTCCCTACAAGATTTTTGATGGGCGATTCTGTCGCCTGCCCTGGGAATTCCGCTCCTGGACAGATCGTAAGATTCGGATGAAAGGCAGTAAATGGCCCCGGGGCATACTGAGAGAGACTTGAAAGAGAACGGGGCTCTGGCCGAAGGTGGTCAAGCAGGCCCTAGCCCTGCTCAGCCGGGTTCGACTCCCGGGGGCCCCGCTTAATAATATTAGTATTTAATCGTGAACTTTGATAGGTCCCCGCTCTTGATCTTACAACCTCTGCAAGGCTTTCTCATCCATCCGTTCTTAAGCCATCTCGTGGCTCTGCTCTGCCGAGAATCTCTAACAAATATGTATTGTCCACACTTCATTGATAGTTTAAGGTAATCACCATGCTCCAATATCGAAGACACTTTGTGTAGCCTTCCAGATCTGGATACAAAAAAACCTATTTCACTGACAAATGATGAGACACTCCTCTTCTTTCCGAGAACGCTCATCAGATCGATCGCCAAGCTTTACAACATTTTATGTTGGCATACCCCTCCTGTCATCTCCTCGATTTTACGTTTGCCCTTAGGAGTTATGACGTAGTCCTTGAAGGTTTCACCCTTTTCTATGAAACCTTTCTCGAGGAGCGAACTAGCATAGTTCCAGAACATTCCGAAGCACATGCCGCTTTCAGACATCATGTGATCGAAAGAAGATTTTCCATCATGCTTCATAAGAACGTAGAGGATTCTTGTCTCGGGGTTTGTTAAGGTTTCTTCACTCATGAACTTATCTACCTAGACAAGTGTAATATTGATAACGCTTTAAAGTTTATGGCAAAGGAATTATTTGACAATACATCTTGAGATTCAACGAACACACAAAACCCTAGATTGGATGAAGAATAGTCTGTCACCCATTCGATGCAAAAGAACATCAACAAACGTAATAAGAACTGCGTATCTTAGAAGGAATCTCGCTCTTTCCACCAAAAAGAATATTGCCGAAGGATGTGGTTTGGAGATTTGTGGCGTACAGAAGTGTACTCTAATGAACATATTAAATCACTATTAGAAAAAAATAGGACGACATATATCCTTATTGTAGAATATTTTAAGAAAGGCCATAAAATGAGTAATTTTTCTTAACTATTATAACAATACTCTACTTTTATATAAATCCTGTTTTTGAGCAATAGGTTTTTATACAGTAGCGGTTATGTATCTCCGGAGGCATTCTCTTGAGTAAAGCAATATTAGACAAACTGAAGAACGCCGTCATAAAAGGCGAATCTGACGTCACAACGAGTGGATCGAAAGAAGCGCTCAAAGCAGGCGTATCTGCAAAAGATGCAGTAGATGCCCTCGCTGCAGGGATGGGCATAATAGCCCAAAAGTTTGAGGACGCGGAGATATACCTTCCTAACGTCATGGTAGCAGCAGACGCCATGATCGCAGGAATAAAAGTACTTGAGCCTGAACTGGCTAAGGCAGGTGCAACAGCCAAACTGGGAACAGTCGTTATAGGTACCGTACAAGGAGACATTCACGACATAGGTAAGACGCTGGTCGGTATAATGCTAAGAGGAGCGGGATTCGATGTCACAGACTTAGGTAGAGATGTAAAGATTCCTCTCTTCTGGGAAAATGCGAAGGCGAAGAATGCTGATGTAGTTGCTGTATCAGCACTCATGTCAACAACAACTCTGTTCCAAAGACACGTTGTCCTTGCAGGAAAGGAGGAAGGTCTTTATCCAAAGATAAAGGTCCTTGTGGGAGGAGCATGCGCATCTCCAGAATGGGCAGAGAAGATCGGAGCTAGCTACGCTCAGAATGCAGGCGAAGCTCTTAAAGTGGCGAAAGCCATGATGAAGAAGTGAAAGGAGAAAGAGGTGAATAAATAAAATGGTGAGAGTAAGAAGAATACAGCCGATAGATGCCTACAACCGTGCAATTACTGGACCAAAGGTAGACGAGAAGGATTGGGACTTTAAGATAATACCGGAGAAGACTCAAGCTAAGGTAAAGAAGTATGGTATAAAGATCGACGACAAGACTTGGATTCCTGATGCAGACATGGCAGACCGCATCTACCATGCAGGAAGGGAGCTACTTGTCGAAAACGGCTTCATCGTCATCGATACAGGGCGTGTCATAAAATGCACTGACGACGAGATAACTGATGGACTGAAGCACGCTCCAAGAGAGCTGACCTTGGGTGCAGGCAGAGACTGTGCCAAAATGTATCCAAGAGAGGTCGGTAAAGAGAGCTTTGCGAAAAGGCCCGTCTGCGAAGGAGGACCAACAGGAGCTCCTATATCGGAGCAATGGTTCCTGCAAGTTATGACAAGCTTCGCACAAGAAGGCGTTGTAGATACAATCGTCGACGGAGTCCTGGCTTCTTGGCAAGGCTGGGAAGTACTGCCTGGTAGCGTGCAAGAACTAAAGGCAGTAAAAGTTGAAGCACAACTCATAAGACTTGCTTGCAGCAATGCCGGCAGACCAGGTATGGCCATTTAGGGTCCTGAGTCCGCTTTAGGTGTTGTCAGAGACGATGTTGACATCTACTGGCCAGAGTTCGGACTGTGTGGTATGAGGCCCTGTGATAGCCATGAGTATTCTCAACTGAACGAGTGCAAGATAGACTTAGATTTCATAAGAGAGTCTCAGCACATTAGGGACTACGGCGCAGTTGCCATGACTGAGCAGATGCCCATCGTGGGTGGTTTCTTACCAAGCACGGAAACAGCATCTGTGTCTAATGTGGCAACCCACTTGGCAGCTTGGGGAATATTCGGAACCAGCTGGCACCTTGATGGACCTATCCATGTAAGGTGGGGTACAACCACTGCCAAGGAGACTTGCCAGTGTGCTGGGCATGCAGCACTTGCTATGGACAGGAATACTTGGTGTTTGCTGGGTAACCAGTACTACACATTGGCTGGACCGGCCACTAAGATGGTCTTCTTGGAAACTGCTTGCCAGTCAATAACTGACTCAGGCAGCGGAAGGGAAATAATATCGGGTGTCGCTGCAGCAAAGGGAGTTGCTGAGGACTACACCACCGGTATCGAAGCAAGGGCTAATGGAGAGATTGCATCAGCTACAGCCAAGCTCAATGTGCCAAAAACAAACGAAGTACTTAACGCAGTTCTTGCAACACACGTGAAGGATTACAAGACAGCTCCAAAGGGCAAGAAGTACGCAGAGTGCTACGATCCAGTCAAGGTATTACCAACTGCTGAGAACCTCAAAGCCTACGAAGATGCAATGAAGACTCTCGAGGCTTGTGGTCTACCACTAGCAGGCATCTGGTAAAGGGAAAAATCCCTCACTCCTTTTTTTTGTAACATTTTACGATAAATCGTGAAATATTTCTAGAATCTTTGATTAATTAGGTCTCTTGCATGTATATGCACTGATTCATCGATAGCTAGACCCAGTTCTAAAACCTTCAGGACTTCCTCTTTTTCCTCTGGAAATTTGTAGCCGTAGCTGTCTGGTTTGAACAGTGGATAACGACGGCTAGGGTCTCTAAACCAAGAGTTCATGACAGGCTGATCGAAGCAAACTCTACTCGTAACTTCAAGATCTTTAACAAGAATCTTGATTTCCCTCAAACGTTCGTGGGGAGAGGTTAGTTGGAAATTCCCTTTTTCATATTCTTCAAACAAAGGTGTGCCCTTGCGTGGTACAAAGGGCCTCATCATTATGAAATCAGGATTGATCCCATTCAAAACTCTAGCAGTGTTTCTTGCATGTTGTTCCGATCTTGTTCTCCCGCCTATACCTGGCATCACATATTCTGAAAGCTCAAAACCTGCCTTAGTGGCTTTTCTGCCCGCCAAAATACAGTCATCGCT
>CAYMHC010000047.1:0-7345 GCA_964390155.1 uncultured Nitrosopumilales archaeon | reverse complement strand
TCTCCATGAATCAAATCTAGATTGTTACATTTGCTCAATCTTGATTTGGCCGTTCTATAAAGGTCCTTGTCTATTTCGTATGAGATTACCTTTTTAGCTCTATTGCATAAAACTTCTGTCAAATTACCAGTCCCAGAACCAAACTCAAACACAACGTCTTTTTCAGATATACCAGCAAATTCAACCATCCCATCGAGCAATTCTTTATCTATAAGCAAATGCTGCCCTAGACTTCTTTTCATTTTTTCACGAATATGGCTATCCTCGGCTCTTCGGATATCTCCTCCACCAATCTCTTCGCTATCAGCTTAGCCGGATCCCTTAATCCTACTCTCTTTTGAATGTCATCAAAGCTTTCGAAGGGCTTTTTGTCCCTTTCATCAAGTATCTGCCTCATAAGAGTTTTGCCTATTCCTGGAATCAACTCAAGGGCATGAAGTCTTGGGGTCACAGGCTGTAATTCGTTAAAATAAGCTACGTATTTCTTCTCATTCTCTTTAACTATCTTCTCACAAACCATGGGCAATTCGTTCTTGGCATCGTTGGTCAAATCTTTATGCTCGAGCCTCCCAAGGACGCTTATCACCTTCGTCCTACCCTCTCTTGCAATGCATATCCTCTCTCCAAGCTCAAAGTTAACTTTGTTCATGGCTAGTATCTCCAGCAGAGTTAACCATCCCTCGCCTATACCTTGGACTATAGGCCCCTCTCTTTCTTTTACTGTTATAGATTTACTGTGAGGGATAAAATCCAAAACGTAAGCGTATTCTTCATATTTCCTAGAAAGACTTATTCTGCCTAACATTTTTCATCCTCTTAAAAATCATGGATTTCCCAATCGAGATTCTTTTAATATTGGAATATATTCTTAAATGACTTAGATGAACCATCAATATACCATCTAATTTTCAATCTAAACCCTGTCCTAACAAAGCTCTTCATGATATTAATCTGGTTCATGTCTAGATTTTGATAAAACGCTATTTCATTATTTATGCTTTTTTGTAGGTCACTTGGAGATGAATCCATTCTTGCATTTTTCTGAGCAGAAGATTTAACCATGATTATTGAACGGGTTCCGTTGTCGTCCTAGCGCAGTTGAAGCAACTCTTATGCACGATCCATCAATTCTAATTCTTATCAACAATTGTAGTATTGAAAGTAAAGCTTATGATCATTTTGAATGCTAGAACTAGTCTGAGAGCCCTTGGAAGCCATGTTACTTGATAAAACTGCACCTATAGAAAGCAAGCCCTTAAGATTTGCAGCCATAGACAATCCAATTATTAGCAGAGGAGATGTATTGGTAAGAGTTAGAGCCTGTGGCGTATGCCGCTCAAATCTGCACATGATCGAAGGAGACTGGTTAAACCGCGGCTTCCCTGCTAAGTCGCCCATCATCCCAGGTCATGAGATAGTTGGCATAGTAGAATCTGTTGGAAAAGACGTGAACGATATAGAGATTGGAGATAGGATTGGAATTCAACCCTTATACCATGCTTGTGGTGTATGCGAATACTGCCTTAGTGGAAGAGAGAACATATGCAAAAGAAAATTGATGACGGGCCAGTCTGTAGATGGGGGGTATGCTGAGTATATTAAAGCTCCATATCGCTTCGTATACAAGGTACCAAATAAACTAAGCGATGCTGAAGCAACCCCTCTTTTCTGCCCCGGTCTAACTGCTTATAAAGCTGTAAAGCAAAGCAATGCTTCCCCTGGCAAGATGATCGCAATATTTGGAATAGGTGGTGTTGGACAAGTGGCTTTACAGATGGCCAAGCTCTGGGGAGCCAAAGTCATTGCCGTGAGCAGGAGCAAAAAACATCTTGACATAGCTTCTAGACTAGGTGCATATTCTGCAATATCACCCGATGAAGAGAACGTCGTGAAATATTTTAGGAATATGAATTACGCTGACTCTTCCATAGTCTTTGCACCTTCTGATAAAGCCATAGATCAAGCAGTAAAGGCTGTGAAACCTGGGGGCACTATAGTATTAGGTGTCTCTGGGCTCATCAAAGAGTTCTTCTTCCATGAAGAAAAGATCATCAAGGGAACAGTAATAGGCACAAGGCAAGATATGCGTGAAGTCCTCAAGATAGCAGAAGACGGAGGAATTCAAATAAAAGTAGAGAGTTATAAGCTTGAAGAGGCCAACGATGTTCTTCGAAAGTTAAAGTACAGCGAGATAGAAAGTAGAGCTGTTCTTCAACCATAGAATTGATTTTATCATTCTATAATTCTCTTTGAGCTTCAGATAGTATCTTGAGTATTTTCTCCACAACCTCTGTGGATAGTAGCTTCTTCCAACCAGAAGTGAAGACCCTTATCTCTTCTACGCTCTCAGGCATTATGTTGATTAATTCTGTAGCTTCCTCATCAGTCAACGAACAATCTTTAATCAGTCTTTCTCTCATCTTTTTTGTTTTTTCAGGTTCGATTTTGGAGAATTTCGATACGTAGTCTAAAGTCCTTTTCTGTATCTGGTCGGCCTTTTCTACGTTGATTTTCTCCAATATTTCCTTGGCTTCTGGTATGGAAATTACAGTTCTTTTAATTCTACGCAACTAAATCACCATAAAATTCAAATCTTTACCCTGTTCCACTTTGATCTATAGCTAGATTTATTTTAACTTTTTTACATTAAAGATTTGATGCTAGGAATGAGGTTTCACGTGCTCTAGCCTAGTTACGACCTTTTTTACTTTACCCCCAACTGGAACCTTTATCACCAAAGACCTCCTCCTGACCTCCTCCACGGTGCCGACAAGACCTTGATAACGTCTATGAGGCATGCCTTTGACTTGACTTGGACCTATATCTATGACTACTTTATCGTTTACTTTGTACTCATGAAGAAAGGACGTCAAACCTCGATGCTCTTTCTTAGTAAATACACTTCTCGTACCGCGCCTATAACCCTTTGACCTTGGCAACTCTAATGCACCTCAATTTTCAACATCCAATCATAAACCTAGTCTTAAGAGTGTTTCCTGAAGACCTATTTATCCATTTAAAACCTCCACATCTAATACATCGAAAATATCGCAATTTGCTCTTATCCCTGTTATTTCAGATACATTCGGAGTTATCTCCGAAAAATCTTTTCCTGCATCAGAATCAGAGCCGCTTACGAATTTTTTTATGTTTAGTCCTCCATCGCATTTAAAGTGAATCTTAGCCTCTTTTCCATTCATCCTCTCTACTTCAAAATCATATATTTTCTTCGTGAAAGCCTTTTTCTCTAGAGGTATTACTTTAACTTCTGAATTCTGCAATCTTTCCTTAAGAATGTTGAGCCTTTCTTCTTCCACTTCTTCGTCGAATTGTACATGAGCAGATACTTCTACTATGAAAATCGGATTCTTCTTAGGCTTCTCATCTATAATCCTCATCTCCTTAAGAATTACTCCTTTGTCTTTTTCTTCGAACATTTCTGACTCGTCTATATGCCTCAACTTAGGCTCCATTATCTCAGCATGGAAAGGTCTTCCATTACCAAGAACAAGGCTCTCAGCACTCTCTCCCCCTACCCATGTGAATTTTGTGTCTTTAGCATTGAAACTCTCTATGAGCCTTTGAGCAAGAATCTGTTCAACGCTTCCGTCCTTCAAAAATCCTGCATATTTCCTTTGCTTTTGAGGTAATCCTCTTTCTATCTTTAGGTATCTCCCGTAAACGAACAGCGGCTTAGGATTAAGTTCGATTCCTCCAGAAACTAGGTCCACTAGAACTGTCATATCTGGGTTGCGAAAGTTGACTCTTTTGCCAATTTTTGAAGATATGTTCTTCCCTATCTCTCTTTTTATCTCATTCTTTATCGCTTCTCCTCCTCTCAGTTTGAACTTCGCCCTCAGATCATCCTCTCTTTCGGTGACGTCTTTTGAGAGCTTTGCACCGACCAGAAAATCGTCAAACTCATAACCCTTTAATCGTACCAAAATCTTATCGGAAATATCTTTTGAAGAATGCATCATTCCTCGGCAGATGAAGCAGGAGCCTTTCTTTGTCTTGACTCTAACTTCCCTTTTTATCATCCTGCCCTTAATTTCATTGTTTTCTCCCTTAACGCTTGGGAATTGCCTCCCGAGGCACCAACTACATAATTGATTATTGGCAAGTATAATCCCCGCCAGATCGACTATGCTTCTATCAATGGATGGCATCAAGACACCCTAGTAGCGTTTAGATCCATTAAAATAGAAGTAATTTATAAGTTAGCCCAAAGCAAATTAAGAGATTTTCCTAATTTCATATGATAAATTCTTAAGGGAGATCATCGGAATTATGTTTAGGAAATGGATACAAAACTGTTTTCAGATAGAGTCAAAGAAAAAGGGGAGAGATTGGTACTTACAATACCAAATGTTTACTCTGGTTGTGCGAGTTCTAACATAGCTAACATAGAGGATAACCTAAATAAGTTAGGAGGAGTCAAAGACGTGAAGTTCAAACGCTTTAGAGTTCACATAAGTAAGTTACTACCCGTCAGAGGTAACGTAGACAATATCAAGAAAGCTATGGATGAAATGGGCTATGTAATTGTTGAAGAAGGTTGAGGTGAGAGATATGGCAAAAGACCCCGTTTGTGGCATGTATGTAAACGAAAAGACAACGAATTTTAAGGCAATAGTAAGAGGGAGAGAATACTATTTTTGTAGTAGAACCTGCATGGATACCTTCCTTAAGCCCGAAGTCGAACTGCGTCACTTGAAGATATTGACGACACTTTCCATAATCTTGGGAGCGACTGTGTTTCTACTAGCCTTTACTTCATTAACCCTCCCCTTCTTCATTAGTCAAATTTGGCAGTTCCTCCTTGCCACTCCTGTCCAATTTGTGGCGGGGCTACGCTTCTATAGGGGCACGATGGACGCTGTAAGGAACAGATCGGCAAATATGGATTCTTTGATTACAGTGGGTACGAGCACAGCCTGGCTTTATAGCACAATAGTGACCTTCTTTCCAGGAACGCTACCTGGCTCAGAAGTGTATTTTGATACAGCGGCACTAATAATAGCTCTAGTGCTGGTTGGGAGAACTCTAGAGCATGTAGCCAAAGGAAAGGCTTCTGAAGCTGTCAGAAGGCTTCTTGATTTACAACCTACTCTTGCTACCTTGATTCGTAATGGAAGAGAGGAGCAAGTACCTGTAGAAGAAGTCGAAGTTGGAGATCTTATTCTAGTCAAGCCTGGAGAGAAGATACCTGTTGATGGAGAGGTTGTGGGAGGTTACTCTTCGGTGGATGAGAAGATGGTCACAGGAGAAAGCATCCCTGTGGAGAAGAAGATTGGCGATGAAGTAATAGGAGCGACGATAAACAAAACAGGTGTACTGAAGTTCAAGGCTACAAAAGTTGGCGCAGATACAACCTTATCCCAGATTACCAAACTAGTAGAAGAGGCTCAATCCACTAAGGCTTCTGTTGAGAGATTAGTAGACAGAATCTCTTCTTACTTCGTTCCGATAGTGATCTCAATAGCCATAGGAGCCTTTCTCGGCTGGTATCTTCTGGCTGGAAGAAGTTTTGGCTTTTCTTTGCTGGCTTTCATAGCCGTGTTAATAATAGCTTGCCCTTGTGCTCTAGGCATCGCAACTCCCATAGCTCTCGTGACTGGGACAGGAAAGGGTGCTGAAAACGGAATATTGATAAAAGGGGCTGAATACCTAGAAAGGTCTCGTAAGATAAACACCATAATCTTCGATAAGACAGGTACTTTGACAAGGGGAGAACCTTCTGTAACGGACTTGATTCCCTTAATAGATGATAGCGATGAAGAAATTCTAAAAATAGCTGCAATATCTGAAAAAGGGTCCGAGCATCCTCTAGGAGAAGCCATAATAAGAAAAGCCGAGGAAGAAAGAATTAAGATAACCGATCCCGAGTCCTTCGAAGCGGTTCCAGGGCACGGAGTAAAGATAACTTACAGAGGAAACGAGTACTTTTTGGGCAACAGAAGACTTATGATGGAAAACGGAATAGAAATTCAAGAATGTGAAGAGAATATCAAAAAGTTAGAGAATGAAGGAAAGACGGTTGTGATTCTAGCCTCCAAGAAAAAAGCTATGGGCTTGATAGCCGCTGCCGATCTGCCAAAGAAAGAGGCAAAGGAGGTCGTTGAGAGCCTCACCAGGCTGGGTTTAGAAGTGATAATGCTATCTGGTGATAACAGGAGAACCGCAGAGGCCGTGGCAAGACAACTAAACATAAACAAGGTAATAGCCGAGGTTCTACCTGGGGAAAAGTCCGATGTAATTAGGAAACTTCAGAAGGAAGGAAAGTCAGTGGCCATGGTCGGAGATGGAATTAACGATGCTCCAGCTTTGGCTCAAGCTGATCTAGGCATAGCCGTTGGTAGTGGTACGGATGTTGCGAGGGAAACGGGGGGCATAGTTTTGATCAAAGATGATTTGAAGGATGTAGTTACCGCCATAAAGCTGAGTAGAAAGACCCTGTCCAAAGTCAAGCAGAACCTCTTTTGGGCCTTTATCTACAACACAGCCCTCATACCTGCGGCTGCTCTGGGGATCATTAGCCCGATAATTGCTGCAGGGGCAATGGCGATGAGTTCTCTTACTGTTGTGATCAACACCCTCTTCCTTAGAAGGTTCACGCCAGAACCTTGATGGTCAAGATTGGCTAACCTAAGAGAAAAGCGCAGGATAAGAGTAAGAATAGTGAGCATGAACTGTTATTCATGCTCGCTAGTTTTAGATAAAGCATTGAAAGGTACAAAGGGGATTGATAGAGTCTGGGCGAGTTATGTTATGGATACGATTTTTGTCGAATTTGATCCTAAGATCATAAGTGAGAAAGATATTCTGCAATTGATAAAAGAGAAGACAGGATACGAAGCCTTTGTGCATCATCAATAATATTAATAACTATAACATTACTGGGCTGCCATTCTCCTCATGAGTTGCCTCATCTCTCTACCCTTGGATGCCTTCATGATGGCTTTGGCCTGTCTATACTTTGCAAGCATTTCCTTGACTTCTTTTTCGCTTGTGCCAGAGCCCATGGATATCCTTTTGATTCTTGAAAAATTAAGATTCTCGGGATTCTCCCTCTCGGCCTTCGTCATGGACTGAATCATGCTCTTCCATCTTTTCATCCTGACTTCCAATTCTTCTAAGCCCTCTTTTGGAACCGCTGAAGATAGACCAGGAATCAGTTCTAGAACCTTTCTTAATGATCCCATCTTTTTAACCTGCTCAAGTTGATAATAAAGGTCGTCTATGGTCATCTTACCAGAAATTATCCTCTGAACCTTCTTCTCGTCAGCCTCTATCTCTAGCTCTTTTGCTCTTTCTATAAGGGCTCTTATATCCCCTAATCCTA
>CAYMHC010000046.1:0-7463 GCA_964390155.1 uncultured Nitrosopumilales archaeon | reverse complement strand
ACCATTACAATCATGTTGAGAGAAGAACTTTTGGAGAAATATAGAAGTAAAAAGGGGTTTCTGGAAGAAGGCCAAGAAGTAAACCCTCTATGAACACTTCCATCAATCCTACCTTCAATCTTAAGGTAACCGTCCTTTTTCACTTAATTGCTATATGTTCGAGAAGGTTTTATTGTAGGCTTCGATAAAGCCAAGGGCAAACTTGTCAGCGTACTTCTCGGTGCCCTTATGCTCACCGCCTGTGTATCTTAGATGATGGTAAAATTCGTGTAAAATCGTGAAAGGATCGTAAAGATACTCTCGCTTTGCGGCCAAGATTTCTTTTCTTTTTCCCGAGTAAGCCGCCCTAATCCCTTTTGAGCGTCCTCTGAAGACACCCACCCTAATTTTGGGCATGTCAACATGAAAATATTTACAAAGAAGCGCTATAGCTTTCTCAGGCTGTGCATTGAGTATAATCGCTACGATAATTGCTTTGAAATAGTCATTGGGTTCTGAGGCGAAGGTCAATGACAGTAACACGTCTTATATCTCCAGTTTATATATCAATCTTATAAGAGATTTGAAAAGGAAGGGTAATTTCGAATGGACAACCCTCACTCGCTAGCCTTATCATAAGCATGAAGACCCACTTAGAATAATGAGTTAAAAAATGGTTTCGCTTTTCTCACAAAAATAGGGTGGGATTAAGTAGAAAGGAATTATGTCTATTCTTGAGCTTGGTTCAGGTAGAAATACTTATGCAGAGGGTCATCGTTGATAATTATTCCACTACAATCATAGTCAAAGTAGATTTAACGTGAGGCAATCGGCGAATTCTCCAAGTCAAGGTTTCTTTAAGCTTTTCAGTAGAGTCGGCTTCAACCTTAACTATGGTATCATAAACACCGTAAACACGATGAGCTTCTCTGACACCCTCGATCTTCCTCAACTCCCTAAGCAACTCTTCTTCGGAACCAGGTTCTACATTTATCAGCACAAATGCGGAAGTCATTTTTCCCACTAATTACATAGGAAAATGTACTGTTAAAAATGTTACCATAGATATGAAATCGGCTTCAAACCAGCAAAATTGAATTAAGGGGATCGGTTTTAGATTACCTCCAGCGAAGCTTGAAGGTATCGTTTTAAATCTTATTTCTTCTCGGGGGTTAAAAATCTCGCTTAATGGAATTAAGAGCTACCTTCGTTTCGATTTCCTATCCTGCCAATGACTGATCCGTTATACGTTACTTTGCTAATGCGAGATTCAGCTAAAGACTTATCCTCTTCTCTCCAACGCTGAGCCAATGAGCACGCCTAAAGTTATCAGCCCAGCGGTAATGACCACCCAGTTCCCATCCGGAGCGTAGCCTAACAATTCCGTGCTTATCCTTATGACGAAGAGCATCAGAGTGAAGTAGATTATTCCTAGTAGAATCAGCATTATTGAAGCGACAAGGGCTACAACAAGAGCCTTCAGACCAGAACCTACGCTCGACATGCTTGCTTATCAGCTAGCTTTACATTTATGCCTTTCTCTATTGGAATTAGTCCTTTTTAGGCGTCGAAAAATTATTGGCAACAAGACCGTAATTTAATCTGATTTGGTCAACAAAAAGGATGTAGACTTGACTTTCCCAGTAATCAATTTTAATCCAAAAATCTATTTGAAATGATTTGGACGAAAGATTTAATTTTAATTTACCTATTTAATATCGGGGATAAGTTTGGTAAGCCTTCCAGAAAAAGTGATGAAAGTTGTGAACGATCCCAAGGCGTCAAAAGTCCTCGCTACGAAGTCCTCTGAAGGAGACATACACGTGATTCACGTTGGATCTATTGTCGCTCCTAACCCTAACATCATAGCCTTCGCCGCCATATTTATGAAGAGAACTGGCGAGAACCTGAAAGAAATGAAAAGAAAAGATCAGTTGGCAGTCCTCGCCATAATCTTGGGGATGGAAGCCTATGAAATCAAAGGAAAAATAAAGAGTTATGAAACTTCAGGCCCCGTCTTTGACAGACTGAGTGAAAAAATTAAGGAGCTAGGATTAACGGTGAGGGGCGTCTGGACTCTGGAGCCTGTTGAAGTCTGGAATCAAAGTCCATCTTACGAAGCGGGCAAAAGGATCGTCTAAACTCGTTCTCATTGCAAATTAGAACGAATCTGCTGATGCTTAGAGTATCAAATATTCATCTTTAAATAACCCTTGAGTGAGTCAAAAAGCTACGGGGAGGCTCAACCGGCTAGTTTCAGAAATGGCAGATAAATTGTTCTTATAAAAGGAGTGTAGTTAATCCTGTGAATACTCAACCATCTTCTACAGAAAAGAAAGATGCCCTTACTATCGTTAAGTTTGGTGGAGGAGTCATAAAGCCCTTTGGAGAAGGCATTCCTAGGGTGGTGGAAAGGATCAGAGAGATAAGGCAGAAGGACGGCACTGGCCCGGTTGTGGTGGTATCTGCTCCAAAGGGGGTTACAGACCTTACTATAGCCATAGGCGAGGACTGTGCAAAGACAGGATTTGTTAGCAACAAATCCGTTAAGCTAAGGCTTCCTTATGAAAAAATCAGAGACTTGTATATGAAGACCCCTCCCAAAGACGCTTTTAGTGCTGAATTGAACAACTGCTTTAAGGAAGTAGATGGAGCCCTAGAACACGTAACAAGAAACAAGGAGTTCGAAGGTGGGAATAGAGCTATTATTCTAGCTTACAGTGGTGAACTTTTGATGGCAAAGGCCATGGACTTTGTTCTTAAGAGTAATGGCATAGATTCTGTGAACATGCCATTTGAAAAATGGCCTATAATAACTGACAGAAGCTTAGAGGGCGCCACTTTCTTATTGGATGAATCTAGAAGAGAATCGAAATATTTGATAGAAACCATAAAGGGAGGCAAAGTTCCCATAGTTGGTGGTTTTATAGGAAAGACTATCCATGGAAGAGAGACTACTTATGAGAGAGGAGGCTCTGACAGGACTGCTGTAGATCTTGGAATCCTTCTATCCTATGTCTATGATGTAACTGTCGATTTTGAGAAGGATAGTATGGTTATGAGCGCCAACCCAAAGGTAGAGGGCATAGACAAGAACGAATTGGACCCTGTGTGGAGTTTGTCTTACAATGAAGCCACCCTTGGAGCTCAGTACGGCATGGACATTGTGGATTATGTTGCCTTAGTGGACATACAGCGCGCAAATTTGAATATGCTACTGACAGTGACGGACATGCAAAACCCGAAAAGAATTACCAAGATCCAGAGAGACGTATCACATGAGAGTAGCAACCCTATCAAGATCGTCACTGGCAAGAAGGATTGCATCGTCCTAAAGATAAGAGAAAGGAACAAGCTATCTTTGAGGGATTATTTGGAGAAGAACCAAAGGTTCGAAGGCTTCACGGAGTTGAGACCTTACAAAAGGGATGGTGAATGCATATCTAAATTTCTATTTCTTGACGGAGACTTCTACAGGAAGAACGATGAGATAATAAGAAGATATGACGAATTATCTGAAGTGGAGCGTAACTTGGGTGCCATCACACTGATAGGCGATGAAATGTACAGAGTGCCGGATGTCTCGGCTGAAGTTCAGAGCGCCATAAAGGGCTACGGCATTAATATAGAGAATGCAGACGCTCAAAAGGAAACTTCTAGCATATTGATAATGGTCAAGGAGGAACATGTGGAGAGATGCATAAGCCTGATTCACAAGAGAAGGGTGGAGTTGAACACAAGGGCGAACAGTAACTGATCCCGGGTTATGCTGATAATGCATGACTCTAATGCTTCCTTTTAACTCTAAAGGCCGTAATCTCTCTCTTTAACTATATTGGTAAAAGATAAAAAGGCGAAATAACTGAAGGTTGAACTGGTATAGCATCTTAAGGTGGAAATGAATGGCATCTATCTCGTTAAAACTTAAGACTAAAGTGGAAAGACCTCTTGACACCTCAGTTATAAGCCCCAATATCTTTGCAGGAAAGTCCCCGAAGGAGATAGAGAACTTGGAGATGTGGAGAGGAAATAAGAAGATAAATTTGGGAGAAGCATTCGATGTCTCAGGCGAATCGGGTCAAAAACCTGATGAAATTTCCATCACAATAGATGGAGATCTATCAAAGGCTAGAAGGATAGGTAAGCAGATGACTTCTGGCAAGATAATAGTAAATGGAAACGCTGGTTTTTATGTAGGAGAAGGTATGAAGGGCGGAGAGATTGATGTTCACGGCAATGCTGACTCTTGGCTCGGTATGGAAATGAAAGGGGGAGTAATAAACATTGAAGGCGATGCGGGAGACTTCGTAGGCTCATCTTATAGAGGATCAAGAAATGGGATGAGCGGAGGCACCATCAATATCAAAGGGAACGCTGGGAGTGAAGTTGGGTGCTGGATGAAAGAAGGTCTCATAAAAATAAATGGGGATGTAGGATTGTATGCAGGGATTCATATGCAGGGTGGCACCATATTTGTTTCTGGAAGTTCTGCTGGTAGGCTCGGCGCTCAAATGACAGGAGGGAAAGTGATACTGATGGGAAAGATTGATGAGGTTTTGCCAAGCTTTATGATAGATGAGATCAGACCGAATATAAAAGTAGGCGCAGATAAGATAGCAGGTCCTCTCTACTCCTTTTCAGGAGACATGACAGAGGGAGGAAGCGGAAAGCTCTTCATATCTGCTCCAAACAATGAACATCTTAAAAAGAAGGAAGTATACATCCTCTGAGGTGTTGAAAATTGGCCATAAGCGTAAATAAGCTGGCTATGAAATCCGTAAGCGAACTTCTAAACAACTCTGAGGAGTATAGGGTTAAGGTCGAAAAGCTACCTAGTGGAGCTACTGTCATAGATACAGGCTTGGAGGCACCCGGTGGTTATTTAGCAGGGTTAAGACTGACGGAGATCTGTCTTGGAGGCTTGGCTCAATGCTGGTTAACTTATCAAACCTATGGAGACCTCGAAATGCCTAGCATAGTAGTTGTCACGGATCATCCGGCGATTTCATTACTAGGTTGCCAGTTAGCTGGATGGATGGTTAAAGCAGGCGATTTCTTCGCCCCTTCTTCAGGCCCTGCTAGAGCGTTAGCGTTTAAACCTAAAAAGGTCCTCGAAAAGGTGGGCTATAAGGACGATTATGGCGAAGCCGCCATAGTGATGGAAACAACAAAGAAGCCTACCGATGGAGTCGCTCAACAAGTAGCCACAGATTGCAGGGTAGACCCCAAGAACCTTTACATACTTCTAACCACCACAGCTTCTATGGCCGGTTCTGTCCAAGTATCCGGAAGAGTTGTTGAAACGGGCCTCTACAACTTAGAGTTCCTAGGTCTGGACCCGAAGAAAGTAGTTTTTGCTAGCGGTTGTGCCCCTATAATGTCTCCTCATCCCGATGTAGGCATCTCAACGGCCAAAGAAGAGGACGCCCTTCTCTACGGAGGAACAGCAAGTTACGTAATAGAAGAAGAAGAATCAATATTAAAGGAAATGCTCAAGAAGGCATCAGCTGCTGCTTGGGCTGACTACGGCAAACTATCCTACGAAGCTTTGAAAGTAGTTAACTTCGATTGGTCAAAGCTAGACCCATCCTTCTTCACCATAGGGAGAATAGCCGCCATGTGCAAAGCGACAGGTAAGAACTTTAGCAATGGCAAAGTCAATCCGGAAGCTCTGAAGAGGTCAATAGAACTCTAAAACCCTTTTTTTACATTATCTAAACTCGATCTGCTTCTATTAATCTCCCTCTACGAGAATTTGATTGAGAAATGTTTGTAAGGAAAAGCTATTAGGTAAAAAATAGCAAGATTTGATGACCAAGTTGCCACCTAGGATAGGACTTCTTACAAGGAACCCTGAATCATGGTGCTCTGATCAGCTATTAAAGTCCATGATGAAGAAGGGTGTTGATCCATTATGCTTTAGCCTACCAGATTTGGTTGCCAGAGTTGCAATCAGACCCTGCGTTGTAACGAATGAGGGGGTAGACCTACTTAAGGAATTGAGCGCTATTCTGATTCGCCCTATAGGGAGAGGCTCTTTGGAGGAGATCATCTTTAGGCTGGACATTCTTCGTGGACTAGAGAGAAAGGGCCTACTTATCATTAACCCGCCAGAAGCCATAGAAATCTCTGCTGACAAATACCGTTCATTGATGCTGATGGAAGAGCAAGGCATACCTGTCCCGCCAACAGTAGCTACCGAAGACATTGAATCTGCTATTAGAGCTTTTGAAGAATTAGGAGGGGATGTAGTGATAAAGCCAATCTTTGGCTCAAGAGGTAGGGGAATAGGCAGAGTTGACGATCCAGAGACCGCCTGGAGAGTTTTCCACGCTTTGAACTATACCCACCATATGCTCTACCTTCAGAAGTTCATTCCTCATGGCACTAGGGATATCAGGCTCTTCGTCATCGGTAACAGAGTGGTTGCAGCTATGTATAGAGAGGCGGATAGCTGGAAGACCAACATAGATAGAGGTGCGAGACCCGTTTCTTTTGAGCCGTCCAAAGAGCTCGAAGATTTAGCCATAGAAGTTGCTAAGACCATAGGTTGCAGAGTTGCAGGAGTGGATGTAATGGAGAGCCCAGAAGGGTATTTAGTAAATGAGATAAACAGCCAGCCAGGCTTTGGAGGGCTTCAGCTAGTAACCAAGGTCAACATTGCAGACCAAATTGTAGACTACATCCTTGAGAACATACGACGCTAGTACTTCTAATGCTTCTTGTGCGAAATTCTGCTTAGTATTTCTCTAGAGCTTCTTTCAGTTTGATTTGGTATGGACCTAGCTTACCGCCAAAGTTCACAGCAGAAATCTTAACTACGCCAGGTACCTTCATGGCTGCCCTTACTGCTTCTGCAGTAGCTCTTTTGACTATATCCTCTGTCAGACCATTAAAAACGAGCTCGTATATGCTATTCACACTTGGAGGAACCTTCGTTTCAGAAACTACACCCTTCAATGCAGGGCAGAAGAAATGATTTGTTGATGCAGGTAGCTTGTATTTCATAGAGCCAACCTTTGACCCTGAGCGGCAAATTCCTCCTGGAAAGGTCATAACTACTCCTTCGACCTTCCCCATGGTCTCAACAGCGTCCTCTGATGCTTTTAGAGCAGCTCTTTGATTTTCAGCCATTATCAGAAGGTTTCCACCTGCTACCGCCTTCTTCAACCCGAATCTATCCTCTATTATGAATTCTCCTTCCATGACAGGGATTCTCCATACCCTCTTGCCCCCTACTTTATCCAACTTTTCGTAACCATCGCCAAACATTCTGAGAGATTTGCCCAGCCTTGTGTACTTCTTGGCATCAGGTATGCCATTGAAAATGGCTGTTGTTGGGCAGGTTAAGATACATTGACCTATTCTAGCCAGCATCTGAAACTTTAGCATAGGCAAAGTCCTATGGTAGATTTGAACCATAACCCCGGGTCTCCCGTCTGGAGTCTTTTCTGGAGGCACTACGATTCCCTCTACACCAGCCT
>CAYMHC010000045.1:3941-7466 GCA_964390155.1 uncultured Nitrosopumilales archaeon | reverse complement strand
GCCAAGCCTGCGTTGATAGAAGTGGCGGATAATCTTGATGGATTGAAGCTTTTGCACATCTGTGGAAGGGCTGAAGCCATAGTCGCGGATATGGCAGACTGTGGTTATGATGGGCTAAGTATCGAAGAGGCTGTGAACATAGCCAAGATAAAGCCTCTTGTAGGGAATGTAAAGATTTTGGGCAATATAAGTTCAAAACGCACACTGCTATTTGGTACTTTAGATGAAATTGCGAATGAAGTTAAGTCAGCCATTAATGCAGGTGTAGATATGGTTGAGCCAGGCTGTGGAATTGCTCCTCCGACCCCGACCGCTAACATAAAAGCCATGGTCGAAGCAGCTAAGAAGTTCGGAGTTAAAGCCTAATCATACCTTTCTAATCAAAGAGCCAATATCTTCTTTCGTAGCCATCTAGCCCTACAGAGGTTATTATGGAATGGCAGGTATTCCAGCTAAATGGTTGTCTATGAAAGAAATAACACCCATTAGTTCACTTTAATTATGAAAATAAAAAGGGTGAGGCTAACCCTAAGGTCGCCATAGTCGGATGGACATCACTTCAGCCATCCGAACTGCCACAGAATAGCTATGATGAAGTTTATCGCAGCACAGAAGGCTACTAGTCCTCCGCCAGCCTTGGCACTCATGCCGAATCCAGGAAGCCCTCCCCCGAAACATGCAACTCCATAGAGAAACACAACCAGACCTACAGACAGGACACCTATGTTCGCAACATTTAAGGCCATCGCGATGAGCCCATAGATAACTAGAAATACACCATTGAAAAGAACCACAAAACTTATTGTCTTTGCATCAACAGTATGGAAACCAGCTATGCCTACTACTGTGAAGGTCATCCCAGCTATGCCTAGTATTGTCGCCCCTAGGTAGTCAGGAGGCGTCGTAAAGGCGTATAATAGGAAGGCATTTAGTACAGTGACTATTCCTGGAAGAAGGCCCGCCTTGAATGCTGTTGAAGCATCACCTTTGCCCATCAGTGCGTATGCGATTGGGAAGAAACCGAATGCGTAAGCTATTACGGCCCACGAGTATATATCTAGAGCCATGAATAGCCATCAACCCTGAAAGTTATTTAATTATTATGGGCAATTTTACCTACGGACTGTGTTCTCATCGATTTATTGATGAGAACAGAATCCAGATCCGGTTGCTTAGCGATAAGAATTTTTGGGGAAGGGGGGTAGCAGAAAACACTTGACCTATTCTAGCATTCTTCTATGGTTAGCTTTTTTTTCCCGGGTGTGAAGCTGACTTTTACTTTCTTCGAAGATTCTAGGAAGAACGGGAAATTGGTGTCCTCTACTAGGTCCTTTGGTAAATATACAAAGTACTTACCGTCCTTCCTCTTGAAGATGTTCCCAAAACCCTTGTTTGTCAAACTGAACATCAATAGACACTTCAGGTGATATTTATTCTTTTCATCTTCCATGCTACATGTGCACGGTATTACAGCTTGTTTCTTTCGTATGCGTACATTAGTACACTACCTTAATTATCACAATTTATGTAAGCAATTGATGATTACTATAGATGATATCTTTAAGTATCACCGAAGATGATAGTCAACGGGGGTTTAGTTGGAGAAACATACTGCAAATCCGAGTTCTACAACGACATCATGCTTCCCTAAACTGTCTCCTTTTTGGATGATGGAGCCTTGCGGAAAGATGACCACGGGCGTTATCTAAGAGAATGCCTCACCCTGTTATAATTCTCTTGGTTTTCTCCTTGCCTGTGCCATCCCGCAAGAAGGTGACAGATTGAGTGAGCTAGAACGCATCATTCCATTCGAAAATCTGGAAATCTCAGAGCGACCAAGAAAGTCCCAAGGACTCATGGACTATTCACCATCAGAATTGATCAAGTACCTAGCACAAAAACATAGAATTCAACTTTCAAAGATCATAACGATGCTCCTTCTGATAATGGAAGAGGGGCCTGTAGGTCGATATTCTGTCTCAAGGGAGTTTTTCCTTCCAGAAGGCGTGATCAGAGGGCTTTTGTCGACTCTGCAAAAGAATGGGATTGTGCAGGCTTTTAAAGAAGGGTGCATTATGACTGAAATAGGTAGAAATCTATTACTTAGGATGTTTCATTTTATCGGGATCAGGAATATCAAACTCGTCGATTTTGAATTTCTAGCTATAGACAAGTTCTCTGCGGTGGCTCATGTTTCGCAAGGTCTTTTTGGGGCTGCATTCCTTAGGGACAAAGCTGTAAGAGCAGGCGCTTCTGGGGCCATAATACTTGTTTATAACAAGGGTAAACTCGCGATTCCAAATGTTTACTCGGACCTTGCTTCGGTAAACCCTCTCCTGGCCAAGCGCCTAAAGATTGAATTCTCTTTGGCAGATGGAGACATGCTCATATCTGCTTTTGCACCACGTGTCTGGAAGGCGAAGGAAGCAGCGATATCCGCAACACTACGGTAACCATTTATATTCTCATAAAAAGCGGGATAAAATGGACACAAGTAAATGCCAGTTTGAATTACAGACAAATATTGAAACCTATTATTTCCGTGCCAAAGTCTATGCGACTGACATCAATCCCAAGTTTTCTGATTCTCTCCTTTATGTAAGTATCACCAGGAGGGGAAGTCATAGCTGCAACAACGCCGTAGATTTCATCGACATTCTTCAGCTCAAGAACTGATAAGGGAGGGAATAGGAAATAAGATATTTGTGAGAAAGCTTCAGATAGTTTTTCTTTGTAGACCAAGAACGTATCGCCAAGAAGAACTACATCTTTCCTTTCCTTAAACTCTCTTAGCTCCTCTTCAGTCCTGATCTCTTCTCCGATAACTTCCCCCATGCAAATGATCTGAACCTTCTCAGGAGGCCAGACACAGGTCTTGTCGTGCAGAACGGCAAGAATGACCTCCCTCTTTATTACTTCTCTCACTCCTGCGTTGAAGCCTCTACCCATTCCTCCGAGGACGCATTTCTCTGCTTCTACTTCCCGCTCTAGTATTTCCTTAGACTCCTCCTTATCCAGCTCGCAGACCGCATGAAAGCCTTTGACTTCCTTAAGGATAGAGATGACTTTGTCAATCACCGCTCTTCTATCATTAAGATTGCTCATCTTGATTACGCTAAACCCATTTTGGATGAACCAAAATATAAATTTCTTACTAGTCTTATTTGAACAAATAATTGCTATTCACAAGAGTTTTTGAAATATTATGGATAACAAGATTATTATAATGAATTAAAGGTATTATCTCGTGATGAGTGAAGAAAGATACGGTATTGCTTTAGACATTGGGACTAGCGGCTTGAGGGCGCATGCAATAGACCTGAACTCTGGGAAACTTGTTTCTACGGCTATAACCTTGAGACATCCACTGCCAGGAGCAAATATTATGGATCACTTACATTTTGCAGTGGAAACTAGCATAGAAACGGCGCATCTCATAGTAATAGATGCTGTAAACAAGTTGACAAGGGAGCTAGGCATCGATCTTAACAAGGTTGAGCGATTAGCAGCCAGCGGTAATCCTAC
>CAYMHC010000045.1:0-3841 GCA_964390155.1 uncultured Nitrosopumilales archaeon | reverse complement strand
GTTACAGATTTTGGGACTAATGCAGAAATGGCTCTGTGTCTTGAAGGCGAGATATATACTGGCTCTGCCGCGGCAGGCCCTGCAATAGAAGGTCAAAGAGTAGAGAATGGTATGCTGGCATCTCCTGGTGCCATTAGTGACGTAAGTGCCTCTGCCCTTGGGTGGAGGAACTATGTTTTGAACGATGAGCTTATAGCTAGTGAAGGTGATATAGCGAACCCATCATCGGGCAAAGTCATGGAAGAGGGTAGGATGCATGGTAGAGCTCAAGGCGTAACTGGAACGGGTGTAATAGCCGTTACGAGCGTAGGCATAGACCTAGGCCTTGTGACTTTGCCAAGGGTCAATACACCGGATAGAAGAATTCTTCTTCAGGATGGAGTATATGTCACAGAAAAGGACATAAAAGAAGCTGGAAAAGCGTTAGGAGCCTTTAGGGCTGGATATTTTACCTTGGCTGAAGAGGCAGGGATACTGCAAGACGATGTGAATATAGCATACATGGCGGGGGCATCTGGCTTTTATGTTGACGCTCTTAAGTCTTTGCATGTTGGACAAATCCCAAGGTGCTGTGAGACTATCTACCAAGTAGGGAACACCTCTCTCGCACTGGCAAGAGACATTGTCCGCAACCCAGGATTGATGGATCTCCTGCAAGATATGGCTAAGCAGATAAGAGGGAAGCATATAATGTTTCCAGAGTCTCAGGTCTTCATGCAAGTCTATCCTCTCGAGCTTGCATATTGGGATGAGGGGATGGCTTTATGGCAGTATGAAAACTGGCTGAAGAAATACAACTATCAGGGTTTTCCAATGAAAGCGAAAAACCCAAAAGTCTACAGGATCTTCGGCAGGGATATACCAGACCTTGGTGAGAAAGGTCTAAGGATAATAAGGGATATAGGGGTGACACTGGTTGGTGAATTCCCCGGATGTAACGTTTGCAGGTCCTGCGAAAAGGAGTGCCCTGAAGGAGCCATCACAGTGGAAGAGAAAAACGGGGAAGGAAGAATATTCGTCAGATCAGATTTGTGCCTTGGCATTGCATGCTTGAGGTGCGAGAGGATATGCCCTCAGAAAGTGTTTAGATTCAAAGAACTACTACACGAGAAATTCAAGTGAACAAATTTAAATATATGAATTTGTTCCTTGGAATATGATGAAATCCATTAGAGAGATATTAGAAGAAATCTCAAGCCCTATCTCTCCTTTGGAAAGAATCAACATGGCTTTAAGACTTGATAAACCTGATAAAGTGCCTATCGCTCCGATCATAACTATGCACACTCCTCCCAATCTAATAAAGGCTGAAGAGGACTTTGAGAAGATATTCATGGAGTTAGGAGGGTATGATGGATTCTTCTTCTGGCCTACAACCTTAATGACCGGTAGGTCCTATACGCCAGGTAAGCTTCGTGCCCGCGAAGCTACCACAATAATGAAAGATCCAAATGGTTACGACGAACTCACGGATGAAGGGTTTATGAGTTATCTCTCTCGAGTTTATAGAGAGCAAGACCTTGATCCCGATATAGAGAAGGCAGTCATTCGTGCTGCAGAAGAGACTAAGACATTTGCTCAAAGATGGGAGATGGAGAGAAAGGTACCTCTTTATGCAGGGGCTATGGGTATCGTTCCTTTCGGTTTCCTTGCCTATGCCAGGGGATTTTCAGAAATCGCCAAGGATGTCATAAAATATCCATGGAAGATCAACCGAGCGTGTAACACGATAGTAGACGAAATGACTGAACTCTTCATAAAGCTCTGCGAATTGTCCAATGTTAGAAGGTTGTGGTTAAGTTTTATGAACTCAACCCCTGAGACCGTAGGTCTTCCGAATTTTTCTTCCTTCGTCTGGCCTACAGCAAAGATAATGATCGAACACCTCATAGACGCCAAGATACAGCCCATATTACAGCTTGATGTTGATGCGTCACCATTATTTAATTACTTTAGAGATCTACCTAAAGGAGAGTGCATTCTGCATCTTGACAGCTCCACAAATATAGTCAAGGCTAGAGAGAGCATTGGAAATCATATGTGTATCATGGGAAATGTATCATTCTTGAAGCTAACTACTCCAGAAGATGTTAAGGCTTACTGTAAAGACCTTATCAATCATGTAGGTGACAAAGGAGGCTTCATATTAAGCTCAGACAATCCCATTGTAATAGAAGAAGAGCCTATGGATAAAGTAAGGGCTATTATAGATGCTAATAAATGACAGGAAAATGGGTTAGAAGACTATTTGCCTTTCTTCGAAGAAATTACTCTATGTATTTGTTGATGAGCTCCTCTAGATCGTCCTCTCTAACTGAGCCGGTTAATCTATCCACTGCTTCTCCCTTTACGAAGACCAAATAGGAAGGTATGGAGTGTATTTGATAGCGAGCTACTATATCCCTATTCTTGATGCTTTCAAGCGCGTTCAACCTGCCAAAGAGCATCTTATCGCCATATTTTCTAGCTAACTTCTCAAAGACTGGTAGCATGAACCTGCAAGAAAAGCACGAGCTAGCCCAAAAGTCCACTATTGCTGGCTTTTCAGAGTTTATTGTCTCATTGAAATTCTCTGGCGTTAGGATCAAAGTTACTTGTTCATTCTCTAGTTCTTCACTCATAACTAACAATTTCTTGTATTCTTTTTATTTAAGGTTACTCTAGGCACTTCAAAGAATAATCAGAGCATATTTCGTTGACATCGTTGAAGGTTAATATTGTGGTAAGTGTTTCTATCTTAGTGTGGGGAAAGAAAGAGCGTTCGAAAAGGTTGAAAAAGCCCTAAAGAGCATCAAAGGAGTTTTAGAGATCAGGCAATTGCCACCAGAAAATCGAACCAAGATTCTTGAGCTAGAAGAGACTTTTGAAAAAGAGGCATCGAATCCATCCAAACAATACTTTAACGAAGGAATCAGAGAGGTTCTTGAAAGGCAAGAGATCATAGTTCTAGCCCATACCCCTGAATTTCGCCACCCGCCAGCACCTTTTGTAAAATGGAGGCTAGGAGGTGTCTATGTTGGAGAGGAGGTTTGGGATGACAAATGCATTGAAGAGTTAAGAGAAAACAAGAACGTCTTATTCATAGGTAGAACCTTCGTCATACATAGAGATAGGCTGAAGAATTCACCACTTAGTAATTTTGAAGTCCTCTTTCCTTCCTTGCCCTTTCCAGAGCTTGGAGGTTTAGGTGAAATAGAAGACGTTGTTTCCGCTTCACCTTCATGCCCCACAGACATCTATATCAAACATATTATGGGATGGGATGATAGAATAGGCCTGATAATGATCGGTTACGACCTTATTGATTCTCCTGGAATCAATCTTATATGAAGATCATGTCGTCGAGAAGTGATATAGCAGGTTTCTGTTCACTCAAAGTGGTCGGAGAAACGACCATAGATCAATCTACGGATTCCATAAATCCAACCTATTCTTTGATACTTGGCTTAGCTATTACGCCGTCTCCGATACTTTTTCGCCTATCGTTTGAGTAATAGAATCGGGAAGCTCAGGGAAGCTCTCACTTATCCTTTGTTCCGCCACTGCAGAGGCTTCGGCGATGATCCTTTCAGCATCTTCATTTGCAGCATCGAAGGTTATTTGCCCTGCACCAGTTTGGCTAGCACTTATAACAATCTCACTAAGAAGGCTACTTATTTCTCCCATTTCCTTTTCAGCTTCGGGAGTTATACTCGACAGGTCTGATTTTACACTTCTAGCCACAGAAACGGCTGGTCCTAATGTAAGAGTAATATCCCCTATGTCCTTTACAGTATCTAGCCTCAACATTATCTGCTCCAAAGCGAGTTTTGCTTGCGTAACCATTTTGTTCATCTTTCTA
>CAYMHC010000044.1:0-7522 GCA_964390155.1 uncultured Nitrosopumilales archaeon | reverse complement strand
TTATCTTCAATCCTGTAGCGCTGGCTATCTCCTCATCAGTAGCATTCTCATTGTTAAGCAAAGCCCTTGCCACCTTTACGTACTCTTCTCCACCCAGTAAACCAGATATCTTCACAAAGGCATCCTCGTACTCAATTTTAGAGTGCTTAGCTATCATTTCCTTTGCCTCCTAGAGAGAATTGTTCAGATTTTGACAGTCTAAGGGGGGACACGTTATCAATTATGCAAGAATTTACATTTAAAACTTTCCATAAAATCAACTTTTTCAGCTTTTGAATGACTTTTCCAGTTTTTTGCCTCTTTTTTGGGGTATTATCTTTACCTTGGATCCTGTGAACTCTTTTGATAACTCTTTTCCCTCAAAATAGCGGTCTAAGAATATCGCCAAAGCTGCACATTCAGAGTGAGGCTCGTTGCCAATGGCAACATTAAAATCGGATATGTCTTCAGAAAAAAAGTCTGGCGGTACTTTTTGGCTGCCAACTATTGCCATGATAGCCTTGCCCGATGACTTTATTCTTTCTAAAACATCGCCACTCTCTATGTTTTCACCATAAGCTGTTAAATGAACAACGATGCCTCCTCTTTCTTTCCATTCTTTTATGGCTTTTTTCCATGGAACGCCCATAGTAAAAAAGAAAGGACCACCAAACCTATACGCAACTTTTTCGATGGTATTCTTGATGTCCTTATCCTCCATATCAGATAGTATTGCTCCGGACGCACCAAGGGCTCGGGCGGTCAGTATCACATGAGTGGTCAATCTCTCATCTCTTAAACGATGCCCCCACCTTAAAACTACGACTTCTGCCATTTTCGTTCACCAGTTGGCTTGAAATACTTCTTATAATTATGCTCCGGGCAGAGATGTTGGAGCATGGACGAAGACCATCTCATTTAACTTAGACTTTAGCGCATCTATTCCAAAGCCAGTCTTCGCCGAAGTTGTTACAACGTCCTCGGGTATCATGCCTAGGGAATTTATCTTATCTCCAATTTCGTTTATATTTGTAAGATCGAATTTGTTGAAAATGGGTAGAACATTTAAAGGAGAGACGCCAAGCTCGGCAAGAATGCTTACACAACTTTGGTACTTTCTGATCATGCTTTGAAGGGGTTCGCTGGCATCTATCACTAAAAGCACCAGATTGGCATAGACCAATTCTTCCAAGGTTGATTTGAAGGCTTCTATCATGTATGTTGGGAGTCTGCTGATAAATCCAACCGTATCCGAAATTAGTAACTTTGATTCCGATAGCTTTAAGCTTCTGGTGGTGGTCGTAAGAGTGGTGAAGAAACCTCTCTCTGTATCCTTGGTTTCTCCTACCAGTATGTTGAACAAGCTAGTCTTACCAGCTCCGGTATAGCCTGCAAAAGAGATCAAGGGTAAGTTCGTCCTAAGTCTTTGAGCTCTGTATAGATCGCGCCTCTTGCTAACCTGAATCAATTTTTTTGTTATGGTGGCTATTCTTCTTCTTATCATTGTATAATAATCGTCTACATCGTATCTGCCCAAGCCAAAGAATCCAGGTTGCTCTCCTGTCCTAGCTAGTCTAACCTTCTCTCTTGCTCTAGGTATCTCGTACCTTAACTCTGCAAGTTGAACCTGCAACTTCGCTTCAGCACTAGATGCTCTTTTACGAAAAATTTCAAGAATCAATCTCTCTCTATTGACAACTTCTACTCCTGTCAGCTTGGCAAGGTTATAAATTTGAACCGATCTTAACTTCTCATCAAAAAGGATGGCATCAGCGTTAAGGTCCTTTAATGTCTCTCTCAACTCTTCAGCCTTTCCTGATCCTATACCATATTTAGCCTTGGAGAGGTATCTTTGGGTTGTGAGCTTCACCACTTCGTAGTCCGCAGCCTCAGCCAAGCCCAAGGCTTCTTGTACTATGAATTTATCATGGTATGTTATTAGAATTGCCTTCTTCAAGCAATTTATTCCTATTCATACGCATAAGATAAACATTGTCCTTAAAACTCCTCAAATTTCTCACCTTCACATAGTTTGATAACGTAAAAGGTATAGTTTAAGCGGTTGAAGAATGAAATAATTCCTATCGCTTACTATGACTCTTTCCGGCCGTCCAAGATTTCCTTTGGCCACATTTTTCAGAGATAAAATCTTAAGAGTTCAGAGTTCTTAGATTAAATGGTTTGCAGAACAAAATAGAAGGAATAATTTCTTTCATTAAGTTAATGGGTAGGTTGAAGAAGATACAAAGGTCTGGATGGATAAGAAAAGTTGATGTTAAAGAATCGGAGTCGGTGGCAGACCATACTTTCAGGACGGCTGTTCTCTGCATGACAATTGGAGATATGAAGAAACTCGATACTTTGAGGATGCTGAAGATGGCTCTAATTCATGACGCTTGTGAATCTATGATCGGAGATTTAATGCACTATGGAGATGAAAGAGAGGAGTTAAGAAAGAGACAATTAGAGAATAGGGTGATGATAGGAATCCTATCCTTGTTGCCAGAAGATATGAGAAACGATTATTCCGAAATTTGGAAGGATTTTCAAGACAAAGAATCTCTGGAAGCACGACTGGTAAAAGAAATGGACAAACTCGAGATGGTCTTTCAAGCCCTAGAATACGAGGAGGAAGGTTACGACAAGGAAAGGTTATCAGAATTCTGGAATTCAGCAGAAGAATCCATAAATGATCCTGATGTTAAATCTATCTTCAATGTGCTTAGAAGGCAAAGCAAAATTTGAACCTTTGGCTGTGTCAAATTACATAAAACCCACAAGCGTCACCCATTGTTCCACTTCTTTTGCACTAGCCTTTCTACTAACTGTAATAACTTCTATCCAGATAAACCGCTACGTTCATTTTCTCTTAGGAACATCTGCTTCAGGATCGTCGATTCCTTTTTCATTGAGAATGAATACAGCTTCTCTCTCAGGATGGTAAGGACTATCCATCATCCTTGCTATCCTATTCTTGCCAGCTTTTCTCAAATATATCCTATAAGTGCTTGTGTGGGCTACCACATGCCCCCCTGTAGGCCTCGATGGGTCGCCAAAGAATACATCGGGAGCTGCTTGAACCTGATTCGTTACGACTACTGCTAAGTTATGAATTTCGGATTTTCTTAAGATATTGTGCATAAACCTGTTTAGTCTCTGTTGCCTCTCTGCCAAAGTTCCTCTGCCCAAGAACTCAGCCCTGTAATGGGCAACAGCAGAATCCACGATGAGTAGCCTTATCTTCTCCCTCTCTATGTGTTTCCCAACTTCTCTGACTATTAGCTCTTGATGGGCACTGTTGTATGCCTTTGCAACTATTATCTTATCAAGGATATCTTCAGGCTCTAGATTATAGGCTTCAGCTATCTCTGCTATCCTCTCTGGTCTAAAGGTATTTTCTGTATCCACATAAATAGCTCCAGAAGTCAAACCGCCTTGTTCTTTTGGCATTCGAACCTTGACGCACAAAGTGTGGCATATCTGGGTCTTTCCTGAACCAAACTCGCCGTATAGCTCTGTTACGGCTTGAGTTTCGATTCCTCCACCCAATAGATCGTCAAGATTTTTAGATCCAGTACTTATCCTATCTATGGCTTGGCGCTTCCTGTAAAGTTCGGTAGCAGATATGAACTCCTTTTCGATTCTTCCTAGCTCAACCAACCTTACCCTTGCCTTGTTGATAAGATCTATCGCTTTGCTTAGATCGATGTTCACTGCGTCAGCTACTTCAGATGGCCCTCTAGACACTAAATCCAATATGCTGTATATGCCAGCTGCTGTGAGCTTCTGTTTCGTTGCTGGCCCTACGCCGCCAAGGGATTCTAGTTCGAGATCTTCGTCGCTCATGCTCATACAATATTCCAATGCATGGATATTAATGTTGATATTAGAAAAAAGAAATTTATGGGTTTATCCTTGCAATAGTCCTGGGGAATAGAATTGATGCCCTTATATGCTTTAGACCACAGATCCATCTGACAAGCCTTTCTATGCCTACACCAAAGCCCGAATGAGGAGGTAAACCATATTTTCTCAGATCGAGATACCATGAAAAGGACTCTAGAGGCAAATCTTGCTTTCTAACTTTGTCCAACAAAGTGGTATAATCGTGTATTCTTTGTCCTCCAGTTGCTATCTCGCCGTAGCCTTCAGGAGCCATCAAATCCGAAGACAGAGTTATTCTTTGATCTCTAGGGTCTGTCATGTGATAAAAGCTTCTAGCAGTCAATGGATACCCAGTTATGAAGAAAGGTTCGTCAAAGCTCTTGGATAAAATATTTTCAGCCTCTGTTGGTATATCGTCTCCCCATTCGAATTCTAAGCCTTTACCCATGGCCATATTTCTAGCTTCATCATAAGTTATCTTTACAAAAGAAGGATTTGGTGGTAAGAACTCTCTCCCAATGATCTTTAACTCTTCAGAACATTTTTCAACTACACGATTTGTTGCATGGGATATCAGATCTTCTTCAAGCCTCATTATGTTATCATGAGTGGCGAAGGCTTGTTCTGCTTCTAGCATCCAGAACTCCGTAAGATGCCTTGCTGTCTTAGACTTCTCTGCCCTGAAAGCAGGTTGCAGTACAAAGACCTTCTCAAAAGCGCATATAGCAGCCTCTTCATAGAGTTGAGTACTTTGAGTAAGGAAGGCAGTATTACCAAAGTAATCTAGGCTGAATAACGTTGCTCCTCCCTCGCAGGCTGACTGAACCAATGTAGGCGCATTTATCAGAGTGAAGCCATGCTTTGTAAAGAATTCTATAGATGAGTAGATCAATTCGGACCTTATCTTCAAAATAGATACAGCTTTTCTCCCTCTTATGGAGAGATGTCTATTATCATAAAGAAAGGAGGGAGATTTGATGGCACTCTTGGTAATAGGCCACTTTTCTGCTAGTGCAATTGCCTGAAACTCCTTTACGGACACTTCCTTTCCTCCAGGAGCCCTCTTGTCATCCCTTGTGATACCTCCTACCATAACAGCAGATTCCAAGCCTACCTTTCTCATAACTTCAAGAGTGTTTTCATCAGTAGTTCCTTTCTTTCCAGCGACTTGAATGAATCCACTACCATCTCTTATCAAAAAGAATACTATTCCACCTATGGTTCTCTTTGATGCCACCCAGCCCAATAGCCTAACATACTCTCCTTCGTTAGAGTTTAGAGCCTTCGATGCACTATGAGTTCTAGCTCCTAACCAATTCATATCACCCATGATTTTGCTCAACATTGAGATTTTGGGGAGAGGCGTTTAAAAATCTGATGATAGAAATCATATGAATATTTCTTGAAATCTTTATCTATATGGATCTACCTTAAAATAGAAACAGGGCAGAACAAAAAATCTGAAAATTCAAGATACGGAATTTGAATTCAAACCATGAGAGATGAAGAGTATGATGGATAGATGGGAAGCTTGGGGAACAGTATTTTCTATAAGTATGGCTATGGGTGATAGTGTTGGTAGAAACCATATCCTTGAGGCTTCAG
Organism: uncultured Nitrosopumilales archaeon; assembly: GCA_964390155.1. Taxonomy (GTDB): domain Archaea; phylum Thermoproteota; class Nitrososphaeria; order Nitrososphaerales; family JACAEJ01; genus CAYMHC01. The sequence continues at coordinate 2,053 of CAYMHC010000044.1, read as the reverse complement.
GAAGGCTGAATTTCCAAAGGCCCATCCAGAACTTCGATGTATACATGAGTCAGTTCAGGCCACACATGATACTGTTGCGTTATACCCTAAGCGATCAGTTTACCATAAAAGAGCAAGATGAAGAATTCTTCTTCAAGCCTTCAAATGAAAGATGGTTAATAGTGTATAGAAACGAAAGCTTTGAACTTACCGATGAAGATGTTTTACAGATTGTCCTAGGCAATGTAAATATCAAAGATATCCTATTGGCTCAAAAGGCGGAAGATTTGATTAATGAAGAATCTAAGAAGGCTTTGTCCGTCCTTTCCGATATGTATGTTAAGAATGTATTCAATGAGAAAACCTTCGAGGAAGTTAAAAGATACGCCGAAGAGGCGAAGGATGAGAGGGTCAAGGATATGCTAAAGATCGTTGAGAGACGCTTCAGGAAGATGCCCTATTCAAATGGCCAAGTCAAAATTAAGGTCATAGAGTAATTTGGTAAAAAAAGTTATTTGAATATGTTCATTATGGCCCGAGGCAAGTCATTGAAGTCGTGAACATAGGCGTATTTTCCTCTCCCAGCCTTCGCGAGGTTTCTACACATATCGTAATCCCCACTCGTAGTGAAAGGAACCTGTAAAACATAAAGCCTTGGATACTTACCGGCAGAACACAATGGATCGTCTCCCTTTGTGACCCAGCCATCAGTTATTAGAATTCCTAGCTTCTCAGTCAAATCTAGTTTTTCTAATTCTTCCAGTCCCCTATCCAAAGCTCCCTTTATATCGGTTAATCCTCCTGGTTGAAGATCAAGCATCTTGTCAATCAAATTCTCTATATCTGGACAATCGTTGATAGGTTTGAGTAATTGTGTATCATCGTTAAAGGTTATGATCGAATAATTATCATCGCACAGCTTATGCGCCAATACACCAACCGCCAAGGCCGCTATGGCTATCTTTTCTTGCTGCATGGAATTGCTGATGTCTAGCATCAATGAGACTGCAGTCTTCTTTTCTTGTCTTTTGATGGATACTATGTCTTGATAATCGATGAATTTCTTACCGAGCTTATTCTCAAGCGTCCGTTCTATGTTAAAGTCTTCTAGACCAGGCTCGAATGGAACTTCGATACATTTCTTAGGGATTATTCCTTTCCCAGCAATCTGGGCTGCTATTCTTATGATGGTTCTATCCAGAATCCTTCTTGCAATCCTCTTATGCATAGGATCGAGCTTTGCTGTCTGGAGTATCATTAAAAGCTGAGCCGCTGACCACTTTGATTCTGAGTGCTCTGCAGCTTGTAGCATGCTCTCAAAAAGACCTTCTTTACAAAGGATTTCGTAGATGGATTGTGGAGATTCTTGAATAAGGAAAATGGCTTTCGTGATTTCTCCTTTGCTTATCGCATCTTTTAAGAGAGGTAAGTTTCTAGATAGAACTAAAGCATCAAACCTATCCATTTCGCCTTTAGTGTCCGAGTCTCCATTTGATGGCTCATCTGAGCCTTTAGAATAATCCTTAAGAATCGAAGTAACTATTTTCTGGACTATTTCTTTCATGTTTTGAGTTGCTCTATCTTGGAGCTCTATCTTTGTAGCCAAAGCTAGCATGGCAGCTTTGGTCCAAATATCTATGTCTAGAGTGAAGCTTCCCGACAAGCGTTGAACCAAGTCTACAATATCTATTGCACCACGAATAGATGATCCACGCCTTATCTCAGGTTCTTCCCTTGTCTTTCTTGCGATCTTTACTGCAATTTCTACTACGACGTTTTCATTGCATCCAGTATCCTTTTTTACAATGGCCTTTTCTTCATCCTCGGGCTGGTAGTCTAGCTTTATTAATACGAATCGATCTTTAAGAGCTTCGCTGAGCCTACTTGTACCTACGAACTCTTCAGGGTTTTGAGTTGCTATTATTATGAAACCTACTTTGGCGGTAATTGTACCAAGTTTTGAGAGAATTGTCTGCTTCTCATCCATGGCTGGTAGCAAAACGTTCTGTGTTCCTTCTGGCATTCTATTCAATTCGTTTATGAAAAGGAAGGCCCCATCCATCATAGCTTGAGT
>CAYMHC010000043.1:0-7792 GCA_964390155.1 uncultured Nitrosopumilales archaeon | reverse complement strand
GCTTGTGTGGCTGAAAGCAGTTGATAGAAAAATGAGAAGAACCTCTGTTTTCCTAATCGTATCCATCCTTATTAGTGCATCTATTCTCACTATACCCTTATCCACCTATACTGTTGAATCATCCGCCGATCTTATGATTGTAGAATGGTATGGTCAAAACAGAGTAACTTTTGGGGCTATTCTCTCCGAAGACGATTCTGAAACCAATCCTCACTATAAGCTTCTACGCTATGAATGGAGCAACACAGCAGATTACTACATAAACCCAAGTAACAGATATGGTTTTACCATCTCTGCCGTCGAATCCGACATCAAGGCTTCAGCGGATGAATGGGATGATGAAACTAGCTTCGACGTTTTTTCATATGCAGGAACAACTTCTATGAGCGCTGGAAGACGCGACTATCGCAATGTCGTCTCATGGGGTTCCTATCGCTCTGGCGTCATAGCAGTCACGTATATTTGGTATAGAGGAGCACAAATTCTCGAAACGGACACGAGGATGAACACTTATTATCGTTGGAGTCTCTCTGGAGAAGCTGGAAAAATGGATGTCCAGAACATAATGACACATGAGTTTGGCCACTGGGCTGGCTTGGCTGACTTGTATAATAGCGGGGATCGCTGGCTAACCATGTATGGTTATGCAAGTTATGGGGAAACCTATAAGCAAACATTGGGTTGGGGCGATATTAAGGGACTACTGGCCGTGTACGGTTCATAACCTCTCGCCTTCTCAATATAAACCCGTAACGTATGAAGTACTCATCGGTGACAACTATGCTAGATGAGATTTTGTTGCCTTCTTTGTAGAAATGTCCCAATTGGAGTTCTAGGGGCATATGGGATTTAGATAAAGCTGAAGCATACTTTAGTATGACCTTACCACCTCTCACCTTGAATCCAACTGCAACTTGGCTTGACTTGCACTTTTCCTTTAGAATCGCTTGTCTCTCTTTAAGAATTGAAACTGCTAGGTTAAAACTATGAGCATACGTGTGATAAGTGAGTTCTGATAAACATAAAAAGTTTGATTTTTTACCTGGTCTTCTTTGTCTTCTCCATTATATTCATGTATAACAAGATCAGATTCGCTATTCTTGCCTGTCTATCCAAATCTTCCTCTTTTCTTAGGTCATCTGATAGTCCCTGAACCTTTCTTAGTACTAGCTCTCCCAAATTCGCGTTCAATTTGTCCATATTGACAATCTCTATAGTGCTTATGTCTGACAGATTATCACAATTTAGGCATAAAGTTCTGTTCTTGTATCTGACTAGAAGTCCACCACACTTTGGGCACGCTTCTCCTAACATGGTGGCTCCTTTTCTTATGAGCTCTATGGCATCGCTAATCTTTTCTTTCCTAGTTTCGGTCAAGGTCTAGTTGATATCATGAGCAATCCATATGTAAACCTTTATTGTTTACTTGAAAAAGGTATCCATAATTCTTATTTATGAAGATTTATAACATCTCACAAGAACTCTAGGGTGAGGAGCATGAGCTCGAAGAGGCTGAAAGAGAATGAGGAGAGGCTTACAAAAGCCATCAATACACTGCAAACGGTAGCAGATAGCAACATAACTCCAAGAAACATAAGAAAGATAGTCAAGGACGCCATAGTCGCACTTCAGGATACAAAGCTGAGCATGGGTGTTAGAGCTGCTAATGCCATAAGCATGCTGGATGAAATCTCCCAGGATCCTAACATGCCATCCTTTTCCCGTGTAACTATCTGGTCAGCCTTAAGTACTTTGGAGAGCATAAGGGATTAGAATTCATTCCATTATCAAGTTAAGGCTTAAGTATTAATTCATTGACCTGAAGGCTAGGTCTACATATGCATGAAATCTTCAAATACCCTGCCAAAAAAGGGGTGAATGGTAATGCAGTGCGAGATATGTGGTAACCCCTTAACTGGCCGGGCGTTCCCTATTCTGATAGAAGGTGCGACTTTCAGGGTCTGTGGTTCATGCTCAAAGCTCGGCTCGCCAGTGCGTGAAAGGAAAGTTGTAAAGCCAATGATGCAGAAGCCTAGACCTTCTAGCCAAACCCTAAAAGAACCTTTGCTGGAGTTGAGATACGATTATCATAGAATGATAAAGCAATCAAGAGAGAAACTTGGCTTATCTCAAGATCAACTCGGACACAAGATAAATGAAAAACCCTCCGTCATAAAGCTCTTGGAGAGCGGAAAGCTCAAGCCTGATGATTTATTGGCAAGAAAGATGGAGCATGTCTTGAAGATAAAACTCCTTGTACCTCCTGAAAGCGAATAGAATGATTTTTTAAGACATGTTGGTTGGCTTTGGACCCAAAAGAGAAATTTTCGATGGTTATCGATTACCTGTTCGGCAAGGGTATAAGCCGAACCCTACCGAAAGATAGATTGAATTTCTCTTTCTCCAAAAGAACTGGCAAAATGAAAAGTGTACTGTTGGATAACAATCTAATAGCAACCTTTCGTCATGATGGAAGCATAGCCTTAACTATCCATGGAGCAGAATTTCTAGTGAAAAATCCTAAATTTGCTAAGAATTGCGTGGTAGTGAAAGATGAGGCAAGAGATTTCATATCTGTGGGAAGGTCCGTTTTTGCAAAACATGTTGTAAGCTGTGGAGATAGAATAAAGCCCAAGTCTGAAGTTGTTATCGTTGATGCTAATGGGAATGTAATAGCTATAGGGAGAGCCTTGCTGTCAGCCAAAATGATGAGGGAGTTCAAATCTGGGGCTGCAGTGAAGGTTAGAAGAGGTATAAAGACTTATAATAATATGGTCTAATTATCTATTGAGATGAAGATAAACGATAGGCAGGCAAAAAGAATGCTGGAGAGAATGGGCGTTGATATAACGCCCATGCCAGAAGTGAAAGAAGTGATCATAAGGACTAGCAGCAAGGATATAATCGTAAAAAACCCTAGTGTCTCCGAGATGAAGACTAAAGGAGTTAAGGTCTTTCAAGTCATGGGAGAAGAAATCGAAGAGAAGGTTTTGGAGGTGCCAAAGTTCACTGAAGAGGATATTCTTTTGGTTGCTCAGCAGGCTAATGTATCGAGAGAAGTTGCGGCAAACGCTCTAGCAGAATCCAATGGAGATCTGGCAAAAGCCATATTGAAGTTGACGTCTTAAAGTCTCCCAACAAATCCCTTTCTTACAGTATCCTCAATTATATTTAAAGAATAAAGTCATAAAAGGAAGAAACGCTCCTTAATGATGTCTTGAAATCGAAGAATCTTAAATCCTCCTTATGCTCTTCAAACAATCCAGTGTTCAGTGAAACCTTCTTGAAGACATCAAAACTCCGTAGGGCTATGACCAATTCTTATCTATTGGACTCTGGTATTCTTTTTTGTCTGTTGATCACAGTGTAGTTCAGCGCCTTCATTTCTTGCTCTAGTTATCAATACCCTCCCTCCTGTTTTTTCCATTCTATCTTCAGTAGCTTTGGCTATCGTCAAAGCCCTTTTTTCACTATCAGTAAATGAATAGATAGTGGGCCCAAAAGAGCTTAAGCCTACACCATAAGCACCAGCTTCAGTCATTGTCTTCATAAGTTTCCTAACTCTATCAGATTGAAGTTTCACTTCTATCTTCTTGAAGCCTATATCCTGTATACTTGATATAGCATCTCCAAATTCTGCTATGTCCTTCTCTACCAATGATGGCAAGAGTTTCATAAGGATTATGTGCGATATAGCCTGAACCTCGCCGATAGGTATGGGGCAGTATTTGGAGAAAAGCTCTACTTCAATGGAGCCATGAATTCTTTGGCTCAATTTTGGCGTGGCTAAAACTATGAGCCAATCATCAGGAAAATCCAATCTTGATATGATTGGAGAGGGAGGGGCTTTTGAAGCTGATGATGGAAGAAAGCTTTGCTTTTGTTTACTAGCTCCGAAGGTATGTCCACCATCAACTATAAAACCGCCACTCTCAAAGGCAGCAACTCCTATCCCCGATGTTCCTCCTCTTCCAACTATTCTGGCCAAATCTCTAATGCTAGTATTGATTTCATATAATCTTGTTATAGCAAAAGCAATTCCTAATGATAGCTGAGTGCCAAAGCCTAGACCTATATGATCGTCATACTTTTCAAGGATTTTTATATGCAATCCACGTCTTAAATCATGATCCTTCATGATCTTTTCTGCTACATGTAAGGCTCTATTGCTGTCATCGCCTTCAACCATTATTCCTTCATCAATAGTTACTACTTCTAGAATTATGCTTGGCTCTTCTAATGCTATGCCAACTCCTCCATCTACTCTTCCCAAACCGCCATTAAGATCAATCAATGTTATGTGCAACCTAGATGGGGTCTTTACTCTGATCATACCATTGCTATTATGATCAAAGAATTAAATGTTGATAGATCATATCGAGAAAAGGAAGAATTTAGGGTATTAATCTCAATATGAATTTTCTGCTAACGAAAACTCGATGCTGGGAATACTTCGTTTATCCTTATCAGTATCTTAGTTTCATGTATTATGTTATAGTATCTAGATGGCATCAAATCTCCAGATTTAACTTTAAAAGCCTCTGCAATCTCATTGTCAGCGTTAACTGTCTCAATAGATGTTATCTCTCTTCTAGTCTCAAGTTTATGCTTGATCAAGATTTTACCGATGGGCATGTCTGCTGAAGTCAAGTCTTTTTTTATGTTTTCGCTCAGTCCAATCATAGGAGTCCATGATTTTGCGAATATCAATGCTCTATCGCTAATGGGATTCTTTAGATGAACTACTCTATAATTCGCGACATCTCCAAGTTTGGTTTCTAAATCTTGAGCCAAATCTTCGTCAGCTCTTATGGATGTTTTTATCCTCGTTTTTACTACAACAGGCTTTTCAGTTAGAACCTCCAATATTCTTGTAACCGAACCATCAGTTGTAAGCAAAATCTTTTGGACATCTGATAAATTGCAACCTAGGCTTTTCTCCATATCACTTATTGCGTCTATCATTTTTTCGGTCTTCATGCCCTTTGATCTTTGCATATCTAATCAAGATTAAGAATTAGGAACTTAATAATATTACATAATGCATAAATTGCAGCAAAGCCAATTCGATCATGATTTCTTTGTCAGACCTTGAAGGCTTGACCAGAAAGCTAATAGCTAAAGGGATGAGCATGGAAGAAGTGAAGGATAAGCTTGTAGATGAGATACTAGTCTATAAAGACAATTTGAGCAAAGAATCTGCCGAGAGACTCGCCATTGCTGTCATGGATGAAGTTAAAGATTCTACCAATATTCCAGAATCAAAGATTGCGGGATCGATAATAGATTATGCCAAATCAGGAGTAAGCATGGGAATAATGGGGGTTGGCTCAAGAGGAGAGGGAGACTTTTTCGTTCATAGAAAATTGGCTGAAATAGCTGGAAAGCCTTCTAACAGTAGAGCATTATTGTACCCGCTGTATCATGATGACGCAGGAGCCATAGAAGTAAAGGGAGAAGTCTTGGTTAGTGCTGTTGATGGTATGCACTCCAGGCTTAGCGATTTCCCCTTCCTAGCTGGATTTCACGTATCAAGGGCCACTTTAAGAGATGTTTACGTCAAAGGAGCTAAACCTATTGGAATGTTTATCGATCTTCATCTAGCCGATGACGGAGATGTTGGAAAACTTTTCGACTTCGAGGCAGGAGTAAGTGCAGTATCTATGCTGACTGAAACCCCCATCTTGACTGGAAGCACATTGAGAATAGGCGGAGACATGGTCATAGGCGATAGGATGACCGGCTGCGTCGGGGCTTTTGGCATTGCTGAAGATGAATCCATGCTGGCTGCAAGGCACAAAGTGAAGCCTGGGAGTGCTATTCTTATGACGGAGGGCTCGGGTGGAGGAACGATTTGCACTGCAGCCATATACTCAGGAAGGCATGATTTGATTCTGGAAACTTTGAATATTCATTTCGTGAAGGCATGCAGAGCATTGTTGGACTCGCGTTTGATTAAAAAAATTTACGCTATGACGGATGTTACAAATGGAGGTATAAGGGGAGATGCGTTTGAGATTTCAAGGCTATCAAAGATTGCTCTTCGCTTTGATGAAAAAGAGATTAGAGGTTTAGTAAATCCAGAAGTTCTGAGATTGCTTGAGAACGAAAGAATAGACTACCTTGGCGTTTCCTTAGACGCTTTAATGATATTCACACCTGAAGACTACGTTGAAGAAATAGTTGGAGAGGTTAGAAAAGCTGGAGTGAAAATAAGCAGAATCGGCTCGGTAGAAGATGGTTCATCTAAAGTGACCATGACTACTCCTGAAGGCGAGAGGGATTTGAATTTGAAGTTCAGAGAATCGGCCTACACAAGAATAAAGAAGGTGGTGGGTGAAGAAGCACCTTACAAGCTGGATGAGTTGATCATCAGAGTTGAAGAGAATGCTAGGAAGGCTATTGAAAAGAGAGACTCTTTCATTAAATATATCGGATCATTAGATTAATAGTGTGAATACCCACTTGAAATTGAAAGATAGCCCTCACGCGATCAAATACCCAGCAGAAAAGTCTACAAAAGGAAGTCTAGCCGACTTTTGCACCTATAATAAATAGCCAGATGACCATGCTTATACCAAGTACTATCCAGCCCGATATAACGTAAAGGCTTGGTGCTCTCCTACCGGTCCTTCTCCCGCCCAAATACATGAGATAGATTCCTAACGTGCCAATTATCATTGTTAAAAGGTTCAGGAAAGTCTCCATCATGCTCTGAATTCTGAAGGAAGGTATGATTATAGCATTAGGGAAATTTTGTCCTTCCAATAAGGCGTTTATGATACCAGCGAAAAAAATGAGTAAAGCAAACATATAGGCCATTTCTACCAGTCTTCTTGGGCTCAGAAAATTGTATAATTTGATGAGCCTTTTCTTGCCCGTCAAACGCTTCATCCTTTCCAAAACAGTATGGTGAGAGCCTAACAGTCTCCTTTTTATCCCCATTCTATTCACTCCAAACGCTATATATGATTAAGCGTTATGAAAATCTCGGTTTTTAAGCGTTATCAATGTTCTGGATCTTAGGTGCAATCTTATTTGAAAGGCCTGATTTTGTTGGGCATTTAGGATCAAGGCACATTGTGAAGGGCCTCTTACCCTTTCTTATGATTTGAACTATTGGTGTTGAGCACTTTTCGCAGACCCTGCCTGAAGTTGCTATCTTTGCATTTTGTGGTAAAGGATAAGAATTTCTGCAGTTAGGATAAGAACTACATCCTGCAAATACCTTTCCGCTCTTTCTCGATCTAATGATCCTTAGTTCTCCTTTGCACTTCTGGCATATGCCCAGCTTTCTCTCTTCTTGTCTGGATTCTATCAAACCCTTCAACAGCGCTTCGCCCATCTTCTTCTCATTTCTTTTTATTTCATTGGTAATCGCCATTAGGAAGTCTACCGCTTCTTCTATTACTTCATCTCTTTTTATCTTCTCTTGCATTACGAGCTCCATTTCTTCGTCAAAATTTTTCGTCAATTCCTCGCTCAATATCCTTGGGCAGAAATCTCTTAGAACGTTTGTGACCATCTCTCCCAATTTTGTGACCTTTATGCTCTTACCTGAGATGTAGTTTCTCTCGTAGAGGGTTTGGAGTATCTCCGCCCTTGTGGCCCTAGTGCCAAGATTCCTTTTCTCCATCTCCTTTACTATAGATCCTTGACTGTATCTATCCGGAGGCTCCGTCCACTTCTCAAGCATATTTATCGCCAGATTCTTCAACCTCTGGCCTATGTTAATTTCTGGCAAAATCTGCTCTTCAAAGGTAGTATATGGAGAGTAAAATCTTGCCCAGCC
>CAYMHC010000042.1:0-7825 GCA_964390155.1 uncultured Nitrosopumilales archaeon | reverse complement strand
TTAATCATCTCTTGTGCATCATCCTTATCGACAGGGGCTATTCTGAAGGATACATCTTTAAGAATCTCTATGAAGATACCGCCAAGACCGAACATTATGGCTGGGCCGAATTGCTTATCCCTTAAAGCTCCTATTGCAACTTCCGTCGATGAAGGAACCATTTTCTGAACCATAATCCCAAGAACCCTTGTTTTGGGCGCTTTTTCATGGACATTCTTTATAATCTCTTTGAACTTCTCTGAAACTTGATCTGAATTCAATATGTTTAGCTTCACACCACCAAAGTCACTTTTATGAATTATGTCCGGAGACACGATCTTTAGCACTACGGGATAGCCTAGAACCTCGGCTATCTTCTGGGCTTCTTCTATAGAATTTGCCAAATAGAAGCTTGGCGTAGGAATCTCTATCATCGCCATTAAAGCCATTGCCTCGGTCTCCAGCAGTGAATATCTTCCCATCGATAGAGCATTATTTATCAACTCTTTGGCTTTCTCAAACTGTATTTTCATCTCTGAGCATTGCTCCCTACTTTAATTTTCAGATTTGGTTTTAAGTTTTGTACAAGCTACTATTTGAGGATTGAAGTCAAAGTTTTTCAATGATCATGATTATGGCGTTTTCTTTGCCCATACAAGCCTTGCCAAACATATATTCAAATTGCGATTCTTAAGAGCATATAAGAGGTTCACAAGAATTCTTGCGCCTCTACAGCCCATGGGGTGACCAAGGGGTATAGCTCCACCGTTTGCGTCTGGCTTATCGATGTCTATCCTAGGCTCTCCTAAAACGGCCACCAAGAGTTTATTATATCAGCATCCATAGCTCCAATAGCTTGAGTAGCAAGTACTACAGACTTCATGCCTGAGCCACAGATACTGTTCACGGTGATTGAACATGCTTCATAAGGCAAATTAGCATAAGTGGCTACTTGCTTTGAAGGATTCTGACCTAAGCCTGTGTTTAGAACATTCCCCGTGATTACTTAGTCTACTTTTTTCTGGCTTTAAACAAGATCGCCTCAATACATCTTTTATGACTCTGCTTCCAGCCTCTGTAAAGGCGAATTTTTTGAACCCTTCCCAAATTTTCCTATGGCCGTCATAACCGCACTAATTATGATAACATCTAGCATATTCTTTACCTCCACTATCATAACACATAAAAACAACAATCAAGATTTGGAATAATCTTCGCAAGACCTTAAAAAGTTCTTCACTAGACTTCTTCGATAAGCGAAATGCATATGCATGTAAGATGCTAGAACCTTGTGCTCAAGCCAAGCATCGTGTTTGCCATCTATCCCAATACCTATCCTCATTCTATAAGCGAATGTCGCATCTCTAGGGCTATCTAAAATCTTTGAGTAATGAAACTCGTGACCCCTTAACACATCATTGACTCTTGATAGAGAATTATCGGCAATCACACTGGCAAGAGTGTAGTTCAGAGTTAGCCTCTTTGTCATGACAGTTCTTGCATTCAAAAGACCAACCATTTTGTGGGACCTGTTCTTGAAGTCTGTTATGGAATCCGTAAAGTACATCAACCCACCACACTCTGCATAGATAGGCATTTCATCTTCTGCCGCCCTTTTCACGCTCTTCAACATACTTGCATTGGCTCCTAGCCTTTCTGGAAGCATCTCTGGGAAGCCTCCTCCTATGTAAAGCCCGCTCACATCCGATGGTATTTCATCATCTTTAATCGTGCTGAAGAACCTAATATCGGCACCATAAGCCCTTAGCATATCAAGATTGTCTTGATAGTAAAAGTTGAAGGATTCATCAAAGGCTACGCCTACGGCTAGCTTCTTCTTATATGAGTGCTTGGGATAGACTTTATTGCTCGATTTAGGTAAATCCCCTGCAGACTTTGCTATTTCTATAATCTTATCTACATCCAAATGCTCCTCGATGAAGTCTATGAGCTTGTTCAAAAAGGTCTCTGGATGTGCTTTCTCGCGCTGAGGGATTAAACCAAGGTGCCTCTCCTGCATTTCTATATCTTTTTCGCGAGGAAGAGCCCCAAGGACAGGCCGGCTTGTTACAGAATTGATAGCCCTTTCACACCAATCTATGTGCTTCTTCCCACCAACATTATTCAAGATAAAGCCAGAGAGTCCAACATTAGGGTCATACTTCTCGTATCCTAGAGCTATCGGGGCTACGGATTTTGCCATACCATGAACGTTTATCACCAGTATTACAGGGCTCCTCAACAGCTTTGCTATATGGGCAGTGCTACCGTTCTCATCGCTCTCATCGAAGCCATCGAATAAGCCCATCACTCCCTCTATGACCGCTATATCGACATCTCGAGTGGCTCTTTGAGATATCTCTATAATACCTTCTGGAGAAACCATCCAAGCATCAAGGTTTCGGGAGGGCCTGTTCAGCATTGCCGAATGGTGGCTTGGATCTATATAATCAGGGCCTACTTTGAAGGCTTGAACCTTTAGTCCCCTTCTTCTAAGAGCACCCATTAGACCAACTGAGACAGTGGTCTTTCCAACCCCACTATAAGGACCAGCTATGATTATCCTAGGAAGAATCATCATCTGAAACCCAAAACATATTACAGATCTGATATCATCATAGAACCTAGTGGTTATTGTAGTAGAATCTTAGCCTATCATCAATCTATACTGATCGACTTTGTCGTTCAGTAATCTTTCTTAGGGTCTCTAAGGCTGCCGCTTTAGCTCCAAGCTTTGCGAGTTTTTCATCTTCGGCGCTTCCTATGATTATCGAATCCCCTTTTTTAGGTCTTAACCTTTCTATCAACATTTTACGAACTTCAGGCATATCTTTGAAGGCATCTTCCTGCGCTCCAGGCATGACAAAATCGTCTTTAGCGTATATCAAAGTCGTAGCTCCTAAAGCTCCTGCCTTTATGGCAGCGTCCCTCTGCTCTACCCCGTATCCTATCGCTTTAGCAGAATCTTTGACCAAAATGGCAACGTTGAATCGACCCAGAGTGTATTTGGATGGTGGAATCTCTAGCCCTTCCGATATCCTTGAACTTAAATCCAAGAATACTTCTTTTCCAAAATCGGTTAGCGCAGAACCAAATTTTGTAGATTTTATCATACCTTCTTTTTGCAGGCGCTTGACCAAGGTGCGAGTAGCGCCTTCTCCAAGTTGCAGCATACTTGACAATTTTGTCCTTCCCTTTGGTCCGCTCAAGCCTAAAGCCTCTATAATCATAAAAACATGAGTAGGTGTAAAGGAAGGAAAGGGCGCTAACTCTATCTTTTTTGTAACTCTATCTATTACCTCTAAAGTTTTCATTCTATTGCTTTTCATGATTTGAGATTTGCTCCTTACATATTAATGCTAATGCTTTATTAATTTTATCAAGACAATTAGTTATCATAACCGGGGTTATGGGGCAAATACCCAGTCCTTCTCAGTATCTCTCTAGCAACTATTAGACCAGAGGTTGAAGATTGAACTAAACCCCTAGTTATGCCCGCGCCATCCCCAGCGGTGAAAAGATTTCTAGTTCTGGTCTCGAGAACCTCGTTAAGTTCCAGCCTTGAGGAGTAGAACTTCACTTCAATGCCATAAAGAAGGGTATGCCTTGAATACACCCCTGGGGCTATCTTGTCAAGTGCGTTTAACATTTCTTTGACATCTATCAAATATCGCCCTGGCAAGGCAAAACTCAGGTCTCCTGGCTTAGCGTCCCCTAGAGTAGGCTTCACAATGCCTCTACCCATCCTCTCTGGAGTAGACCTTCTGCCCACTTCAAGGTCTCCAAGCCTTTGAACTATTACACCATTAACCAGCAAGTTGGCAAGCTTTGCTATATATTTCCCATAGGCAACAGGCTCCTTAAAGGGCTCTGTAAAAGATGTGCTTGCAAGGACGGCAAAATTCGTGTTTTCAGATGTTTTCGCTTCATAGCTATGACCGTTTACAGTCATCACATCGTCAAGATGCTCAGCTACCACAAAACCTTTAGGGCAAACGCAGAAGGTTCGGACCTTATCATCGAAGGATTTAGAATAATAGGTAAACTTTGGCTCATATAAAATATCTGTCAGGTGATTCATCACAACCGCCGGGACTTCGACTCTTACTCCTATATCGACAGGATTATTAATGGTTCTCAAGCCGAGCCTGTTAGCCTCCTGTCTAAGCCAATCTGCTCCAGCTCTCCCGGGGGCCACTACAACATGCTCTGCAAGAATTTCTTCCCCATCGACCATCCTTATACCTTTCACTCCTTCACCATGAACCAAAAGATTGCCCACAGTTTTCTCCATCATAATCTCTACCTTTCCATTTATTTCTTGTCTCATTTTCTTCAGCAATTGAGGACAGTGATCTGTGCCAAGATGCCTTATTCGGCTCGGAATTAGCCTTAGTTCAGCCATAGATGCCTTTCTTGATATATCGGAAATAGCATCCTCATCATCTCCATAAGTTTTAGTAGGAGCACCAAACTTTATGTAAATCTTCTCAACTTCTTGCATAAGCCCTATAAGCTTCTTCTCATTCACGTAATCCCTCAACCATCCTCCAGTCTCCGTGGAGAATGTTAGCTTGCCGTCGCTGTAAGCCCCTGCCCCTCCCCAGCCAAAGAGAATGGAGCCCTTCGAGTCGATGCGCTCATGTATGTCCTTTCCTCTATCCAAAACTAATACTCTTAAATCTGATTTATCGGAGAGTTCAAGAGCAGTGAAGACGCCGGCTGGACCTGCACCCACGATGATTACGTCGAAGCCCTCGGAATGAACCATGTATCCTTACCTTTGAATTGGAGTTCTACTTCGCTTTTAACATTTTCTTTTATGTTTTCAAAGAAATTAATAATTGCTAGCTCTTTATTCGCATTATCTTGTTCTTCCCCAACACCGTCCAGTACTCTAATTCACTCCCTGGGGAAAGTTTATCCTTAAACTCGGGCTCCACGGGCTTTGGAGCATCAAAAACTTCAAAGGTCTCAAGGTCCATGATTTGAACCTTATCTGGCATTATCGATAGTATTTGGCCTCCTTTCTTCTCCACTAAGGGCACCTGAACCATGCTGGCAACAGGAGCCACCATGCTTCTCTTCACGTTATCGAACAATCCCATGGCTACTACTCTCGCTTTTGCAGAACCATGCTTTCCTGGCTTGGATTTATCATAGGCGACTATTCTACAGGCTTCATTTTCTATTATTATATATGATCCTTCTTTTAGGCTACCTAGATCGACTGGCTTGCTCATTCCTGACTCCTCTTGATTCTGATTATTTAAGGAGTATATAAGTTGAATCAAATGTTTAAACTTTATTTATAGGCCACCAAAATCAGGTCAAGTTCTTTTCCTAACTTTTTTATTTTTGTCAGTTTGGGTCTTCTCAAAGGCTAGGAGCCACATACATCATCCTCAACTATCGCAAAGCGATTCTTGACGATGAGTGTCTTAAGCCCTTCTATTCTGTATCTTGACTTAATAGGCGCCCCTTCATAATATGGGTTCATTTCTCTGGCCAGCCCAATAAGCGGGTTGTTCTAAACGGTCTCGACGAGTATTAGGCGCCCTCCTGCCTTTAAACATCTGTGAATTTCTTGAAGCCCCTCTTGGGGGTTAGCCATGTGGTGGAGAACAGTAGAAGAAATAACTACATCTAAAGTTCCATCAGCGAAAGGGCGCCTTTCTCCTACGCCGCAAACCACATCTCCTAACATCTTAGCACTCATTAAGTCGTCCAATTGTGGCTCAAGTCCAATTACATTCCATCCTTTTTGAGAAAATCATTCTATAACAACACATTTTCAATAACCGAAATTAAGGGCATTTCCTTTTTTTACTTCTTCTCGATACCCATTCCTCAACAATAGAAATCGGTCCCTCTATCAAGTCTTTTAAGGATCTTATCTTCAAGGACAAAAATTACTTTCTCATTGTTTCCAAAATTTTGCACCGATATAGGTCCCTTTTACTCATGTAAAAGTCCAGAGCTCTGGTTGACAAAAGAGTCTGGGCATTATAAATCCTAATGATCGATCAGAGGGCAATAATCGCTGACCTAGATGATATTAGTAGTCGTCTAAATAATCATGAGGATTATGAGTTATTATAGGTCAAATTAAAACTCAAAACAAAAAAGGTTAAAGTTTGCATACTGGCCCGTTACATTTAATTCCATCTTCAAACAGAATGAACTAAAATGGCTTCAATTCAGTGCGCTAGAGCACTAGTCCTAAGTTCAGGAGGAAAGGACTCCATTCTGGCTCTTCATGATGCGTGGAAGCAGGGATTAAGAGTCATAGGGATTATTACTATGCTACCAGAAGACCCTGAGAGCATGTTGTATCATGTTCATAATGTAAGGCACGTGAAAAAGATAGCCGAGAGTATTGGTGTGGATTGGTACGGATTTGAAGCAAAAAAGGAAGAGGAGGAGAAAGCATTGGAGAAGGCCCTTGAGAAGTTAGATGCTGAATTGCTCGTCACTGGGGGGATAGCATCGAATTACCAGAAGGAAATATTTGATCGGATTGCCGAATTAGTGAATATGGAGCATCTTGCTCCTCTTTGGGGCAAAAAACCCCATTATATTCTTAAAGAGATAATCTCGATGAATATGGATGTTATGATAATCGCCGTAGCAGCCTACGGATTAGGTGAGAATTGGCTAGGAAGGCATTTAACTAAGGAGGGCGTGAGTGAACTATTGAAGTTATCGGAGAAGCATCATTTTAACCCCGTAGGTGAGGGAGGAGATTTCGATACATTCGTATTAGACGCACCACTTTATAAAAAAAGGCTAATACCTTCAAAAGTTATGAAAAGATGGGAGAAAGATTCTGGTGCTCTGGAGATTCAAGAATTGATGATGCAGGAAAAGGGGTGATGGTATGCTCGACAGACTAAAGGAAGGATTACAAGCAGCCATAAAGAGGATTTTGTCAGCAAGCACCTTAGATGAGCAACTGATAAAAGAATTTGTAAAGGATACTCAAAGAGCGTTACTGCAGGCCGATGTAAATGTAAAACTTGTGCTTGAATTATCATCTAAGATAGAGAAAAGAGCCCTTCAAGAAACCCCTCCCCCAGGCTTGTCAAGAAAGGATTACATAATAAAAATCCTATACGATGAGTTGACAAATATATTGGGAACCGAAAGCAAGTTAGAACTCCCAACCAAAAAACTTAATGTAATCTTGCTCATGGGAATTCAAGGCTCAGGCAAGACTTTGGTGGCTGCGAAGCTTGCAAGATATCTTCAGAAGAAAGGATACAAAGTAGGTTTGGTGTGCGCAGATACTTTTCGACCTGGTGCTTTTATACAATTAAGAACTTATGCAAAGGATATCGGAGTGGACATCTTTGGGGATGAAAAGTCCGATGATTCTATAGAAGTTGCCATTGAGGGTTTAAAGTACTTCAAGGAAAAGAAGAACGTTATAGTGGTGGATACAGCGGGTAGGCATAAAGAGGAAAAGGGGCTATTGGATGAGATGAAGCTCATATCAAGCAAGATAAACCCAGATTTGACATTGCTTGTAATAGACGGCACGATAGGACAGCAATGTTATGTTCAGTCCGAAGCCTTTCACAAAACGGTGCCCGTTGGAGGGATAATAGTAACAAAGTTAGATGGTGCAGCCAAAGGAGGTGGTGCTCTAGCCGCTGCGGCAGCCACCGGAGCGAAGATACTATTCATAGGCACAGGAGAAAGAGTCGATGATCTGGAGTCTTTCTCTCCTACAAGGTTCGTTGGTAGGCTATTAGGATTGGGAGATATAAGGGCTCTTATAGAAAGAGCAAAGGAGTTAGAGATAGAGGCCGACGAGAAGAAGGTTCAGAGGATAATTTCTGGT
>CAYMHC010000041.1:0-8242 GCA_964390155.1 uncultured Nitrosopumilales archaeon | reverse complement strand
TCTTCATACCTGAATACTTTGGGGCCCATCTTTACTTGTATTCTGGGTTGATCGGTTCTTTCCATCAAGAAGACAAAAGCGCTACTCTCCACTTCATCAGTAGCACAACTAGCTTTGATCACTTTGAAACTGTTGATTTCTAATTGCCTTAATATATGGTTGAGGCTTCTTTTCAACTGGCCCCAGAGGATGTCTATACTTCTCTTACCATGCTTGAACTTCAGCGTTACGAGATTCTCTAGTAGATCGCTCTTCTCAAGTTTATTCAATGAATGATCCTCCTCGTATATGAAATAATCTATGCTCGGTCTCCCTAGGAAGAATCTCGAAGCTAGAATGAACTCTCCCAGCCTTTTTTGTGATATCGCAGTTCCTAAGTTTCTTCTATAATCTACAGGATCAAGGATTATTATCCCAGCTTGAGGGAAGACTTTCTTGAATTCTTCATCGACTTTCTCGAGGCTTATTAACTCTCTCTCAGCCCAACTTGAAGCAGACTGTAATATTGATAGAAAGGAACCGTACTTTATCGACAAAACCTCGCAAACATATCCACTAAAGCCTTGTATGGCTATTTCTGCGCCATAGACCCCTATGCCTTTCATGAACTTTTTAAGTAACCTTACCTGTTTGCGAAGATTATCATCCAACGTCCTTGCCATGAATTCGGTATGATAAGGCGACCTGTCTGCTGCACTCTTCCACTCTCCTTTTTTCACATCATAACAAGGGACAACATTAATCTTAACATCCTCTATACAAGCCTCTACGTAAGGATGCTCAGAATATCTAAGCATAGGACTGCAATCATCCATAGAATTCAAGGCTACATCTAAACCATATTCCTCAAGTTCCTTTTTTTCCAGATCTTTCGGGAATTTGACGAAGATGTCAATGTCAGCCTCTCCTTTGAGCCAAGTTCCTTTCGCATATGATCCTCCTGGAACAACGCTCGGTTTAAACTCGCTATCAGAAGCAGCTTTTGAAACCTTCTGAAGAGCAATGGATGCCAAAGCTTCAACGTGGTCTATTTCTTCCTTTGATGGCTCTACCAGCTTTAGCGCTTCTTTTACTACTTTGTCCAGTTCATTCATTTCGCTCCATCTCTAAGGGGAAGGTGTAGACATCACTATATACAGGGCCCTTTGGTGTTAGATCGCTCTTTTTCAACTTCATAGACGTTATCATTTCCTCTCCAAAATATTGATTTTCTTGCTCTTTTATCAAGGCTAGCAGTCTGTCCCTATTCCTCCCGCTTTTCACCCTAGATACGGTGATGTGGGGCTGAAAGCCCTTCTCATCGAAGGGAACAATGCCCCTTAGTCTTTCTTCCACTTTATTTGCTGTATTGAACAAATCATCGGCGCAATTTTTATCAACCCCTACCCAGACTACAGAGATTCTTTGTGGACTTGGGAAGACTCCCATCCCTTTATAGATGACACGTAATGCTTTGAATTTGACCTTCTCTAACGAATCTTTTATCTTCGTGGCAAAAGCATCGTTTATCTCCCCAAAGAATTTTACAGTGAAGTGAAGATTATTGGTCTCAACGGGCTTTAAGTCCGCTCCCGTTTGTATGAGCTTTTTTTGAAAATCTTCGATGAGCCTAATTGTGCCATGATCCTTTACTTCTAAAGCAAGGAAAGCCCTCATGTCATCACAATTATTTATGGTGTCTTTTTAGCTTTTAGAAATCTTTTAAAAACATGTTCTTTTCATCATAATGATTGAATTGAAAATAAAGCCATTTAACCTTCCTTTGAAGATTATCGTTGAGGCTCAAGTAAATCCATCAGAGGATGCCGGCAAAGTAAAAACTGCAATCAAAAACCTTATCAAGCTCGTGTAGCCAGATTTTTCGCAAAAGGGGAAGAGCACAGCTTCAACAAGCGATGAGAAGAGCCTATATTCGATCTATGAGCTGATAAGAGTCAAGCAGATACTGGCTGCAACACGCAGGTTGCTAATGGTAAATACGGCTCAAGATAGCACCTATCTCATATTGAACAAGCAAGCAGCCTTTGTGGGAAGCTTGAACATATGTGGAGAAGAGGGCGAGTCTCCTCTAGGCCCCATAAAGCTCATCATCCAAAGCCCCCATATCAACGAATTCATAGATTGGCTAGCACCGAGTTGATGATTTATGACAGTAGTTGGTTTATCAGCCCTTTATGTGCAATTGAAAGGAGAACTCTTTGAAAATCTGATAAGGGATATAACATCCGAGAGGGAAGAAAACGAGAATCCCGATGTTTGGGAGATAGTCGACGAGGCTCCCCATTCCTTAGTTCAGAAAAACCTCAAATCCATTCAGGACCTATCCTCACAAGGCTATTCTTTCACTGTTCACTCTCCATACAGCGAGATCAATATAGCTGATTTAGATGCTCCTAGACGCCGTCAATCCATATCAAAGATAAAGAAATCGATAGACTCGGCTGCAGAAATTGAAGCCAAGGCTTTGGTTTTGCATCCCGGTCTAAAGTCAAAAGATCAAATGATGGCCCAGAGGTTAAATGAAGAATCAATACTAAACGTTTACGATTATGCCGAATCCTTTGGCTTAACTCTTGCTCTTGAGAACATGAACCCCAATACACAGTACTTTATGACTAAGCCCATAGATTTTGAGGACTTCTTAGAAAGAGCCCAAATTCGCCTAAAAATGACCTTCGATATAGGGCACGCTCACATAGGAGATTTGATAGATGATTTCGTGTCAAAGCTCTCGGATAGATTCATCACAATCCATGCCCACGATAACAACGGCATGAGGGATGAGCATCTTGGGATAGGAGATGGCAGCATAGACTGGGATGGCTTCACAGATCAACTTATGGCGCTTGATTTTAGAGGGATTTTCATAATTGAGTCTGTTGAGAGTCCATATCAATCGATAGCAAGGCTAAGAGAGATGCTGAGCCCAATCTAATCTCTGTATGGGATATCTACCACCAATTGATCCGATGCCGCTATTACGTTAGGATGTATCTTTAATGCCTGAGATACTAAATCGCTGACATCGCTATATCTTGCGCTGAAATGAGTCAAAATGAGCATATTAGCTCCGGAATCTTTTGCCAACTGAGCTGCTTCTACACACGTTGAGTGCAGGTTCTCTTTGGCTTTATCTTGATATTCATCGCCATAAGTAGAATCGAATATCATCACATCGGTCTTGCTGAAGAACCTTGATAGGCGACGGCTAGGTCTAGTGTCCCCCGATATGCCTATCCTTCTTCCCGGTCTTCTTGGTCCTAAGACTTGGTCTGAAGTTATTGTTTTGTCGCCTAGTTTTATGCTTTCACCATTTTGCAGCTTGGACCATAAAATTCCCTTTGGTATTCCGAGTTTTGACGCCTTATCAGGATAGAACTCCCCTGGTCTTTCAAACTCTTCTAGCAGGTATGAATAAGTTCTCGTGGAGTGCTCAGCCAAGCAGGCCTTGACAATATAATCCTTTTCCTCCAGAATTATCCCTTCCTTAACCTCATTCACATCAATTCGAAAGGTTAGACCAAACTTAAGATACCTCATATTGTGCCTTAGGAAGCCTATGATTCCTCTAGGTCCGTATATATCCAAAGGCATATCCCTATTGAGCATAGACATGGTCTGTAAAATACCGAGCAAGCCCAGTATGTGGTCTCCATGGAAATGAGTTATGAAAATCTTCGTCTTTCTGTTGAAGCCAAGGCCTGCCTTTATCATCTGTCTTTGAGTTCCTTCACCTGCATCAAACAATAGCAATTCATTTCCTCTCATCATAGCGATCGATGGAAGACCTCTCTCAATGGTTGGGACCGAAGATGAAGTGCCAAGGAATATGAGCTTCAATTGTGCCAATCATTAGCCCCCTTAAAATCTAAACAACAATCTCGGATTAATATAATAGTGGAGGTTATTCATATAGTTGATGTAGAATTTGAATTTCTGTTGGTACTGTTTTGATATGCCTATTAAGAACTAAACTTAATTATATCCTCATGACGGTATGTGGTGAGGGAAATGAAGGGAAGAAACTACAAAGTGATAAGGGGCATGCCTTACGTAAGGCGAGAATTCATAAAAGGAGCTCCAAAGTCTAAGGTGGCGAAATTCTCCGTTGGCAATCCTAGTCTAGACTATGATTTCAAACTCGAGTTGAAAGCTAAGGAGAGGGCTCAGATAAGGCACAATTCCCTTGAGGCTGCAAGGGTTGCTGCAAACAAGAAGCTTTCGGAGATAGGAGAAGGTAACTACTATCTTCTCGTCAAGACTTATCCTCACATCGTGCTTAGGGAGAACAAGATGATAGCTGTAGCAGGTGCTGATAGGCTTCAAGAGGGTATGAGGAGGGCCTTCGGAAAGCCCATGGGTCTCGCATCAAGGGTAGAAGTTGGTGACATAATTCTTGAGGCGAGTGTGAAAAAGGAGAATTTGGAAAAGGCTAGAGAGGCTCTGAAGGTAGCAATGAGCAAGTTGCCCATCCCCACTCACGCAGAAGAAGTTCCTCTAAAGCAAACCATAGTAGAAGTTAAAGAAAGATGAATATTTGATTATGAAGTCTCTATCATCATAAAACCCTTCTCGTTAAGAGTAATCTTAAGTGGTATGAATGATCCGGATAGACGAGGAAAAAGTATTCTCAGAAATTGAAAGAAGGAAACCAAGGGTCGTTGCTTTAAATGCGCCCGAGGGTCTTATGATGAGGGTGCATGAATTAGCACTCAAAATTCAGGAATCATTTGGCGTGCAGACGATAACTGTCGCTGATTCTTGCTACGGTATATGTGATACTGTTGATGAAGAAGCCGAAAGATTAGGCGCCGATATAGCATTTCATATAGGTCATAACGTTGCCTTAGAGAAAATGGGCAAAAATACAATATTGATAGATGTTATGGATGATCTAGATTTTCGTGAAGTCTTGGAAGTTTCGCTACCGAATCTCAGAAGATACGAAGTTGTAGGCCTTTGCACAACAGCTCAGCATATTCAAAAAATTCGGGACGCAGAATCTTTCTTAGAAGAGAACAATATTAAAGCGATCATAGGAAAAGGGAAAGGGCTCATGAAAGATGGGCAGATATTAGGCTGTGATTTTCGTACAGCCTTTGAGATTAGAGAAGATGTTGACGCCTTCGCCTTTCTTGGTCAGAGCATTTTTCATGCCGTAGGTGTAGCTTTGGCCACCGGCAAGCCCACCTTTATGCTAGACCCGTATTATAAGGAGGTTTTAGATGTTGCACCAACAGCTTTGGATGTATCGAAGAAGGCCATACTTTCCGTCTACAAAGCCTTGGATGCAAATACCATTGGGATAATAATAGGGTTAAAGGAGGGGCAAACAAGGTTAGAGAGGGCTTGGAGAATCAAAGAAGAACTGGAGAAGCATGGCAAGGAAGTTTCATTTATAGCGTTGCATGAGATTAACAATGACAGGTTGGTACAGCTGCAAAAAATAGATGCTTTCATACAGACAGCATGCCCTAGAATTTCCATGAATGGTGAAAGTTTTGGTAGACCTGTTCTATCGGCTCTTCAAGCTGAAGCCCTTATCAGGATATTGAACGGGGAAGATTTTGGAGACGTATTCCGAAGAAGTACATGGATTTGAAAATGCTTATATCAACATAATTCTATAGTTTCTGCAATCTTGCCAAAGCGTGATTTGACCGTGGAAAAATTGAAGAGAGTAACCCCCGGGGAAAAGCTCGCTGTGATAGAGGAGTTCAGCTCCAGCGAGGGGACTTACATCAATAGGAATTCAATTAGGGCATTAAGACTGGGAAAAGCAAATTACGATTTGAAGAAAAGAGAAGTCAAAATAGAGCCGTTGAAAAGGATGGGGGTACCGATGGTGGGTGATAGCATAATAGGGCAAGTAGATGCTGTACAAAGCAATATTGCCAACATAAAAATCTATTATATCAATAATAGTAGTAGTTCTGCTAGTTTCGCAGGGATGCTCATTCTCAAGCCCGAAGGCTCGTTTAGAAGGGGCAAAGGAAAGCCTATCATTTGTAAGCTTGGCGACATGATTAAGGCAAAGGTCAAAAGCTGCAAGAATGCCATAGTTCATCTTTCCGTAGAAGGCAACGAAAACGGAGTCATATATGCAAAATGTAGCTCTTGCGGGGGAGACGTAGACAGGATAGATCACAGGATAAAGTGCGTTGACTGTGGCTTAGTCGACGAAAGAAAGCTTGCATTCGACTTTGGCAAAGCCCAACTAAAATAATCAAAATTCTTATTAATTGCCCTTTGATAGGATTTTACAATGCAAATCAAAGTGATCTCTAGCACCAATGATATTTTAGTCTTGGATATAGAGGATGAGGATATATCCATACCGGAGATAATTCATTATGAACTTCTTAAAGACAATCATGTGATATTTGCCGGCGTAGCAGAACAGCATCCATTGCTGAAGAAGCTTATCATGAGAGTTCAGACCAAAGGTATAGAGCCTATAAACGTTCTGATTTCTAGTTGCTCAAAGGCTATTGAGAAAACATCCGGGTTGCTTTCAGAAGTGAACAAGGCTCTTGCAAAAGAAGGGGCATAAAAATGCAGTTCTGTGAAAAGTGTGGTACAAGGCTAAAGTTCAAACCAATAAAGACAGAAGGGAGGTCTTTTAGTGGCTTAGCCTGCGATAACTGTGGCTATTACATAAGAGTTGAAAAGGTTACAGGCAAGCTAGAGAAATCGTCATCCAACTACATAAAAATCCTCGGGAATGAAGCAAGCGAGATAAAGACATTGCCCACCGCTACCATAGAATGCCCAAAATGTGGTAATACAACAGCCTATTGGTGGCTATTACAGACCAGAAGTGGGGATGAACCTCCTACCCAATTTTATAGATGCACTAATGAGAAATGCAGTCATACATGGAGGCTATACATCTAATACCGCATTTACGTCTTCTAATTTTTTACTTAGCCAACAATAATTCCATCAGCATCTTTTGGTCTATCTCAGCCCTTGCCCTCCATCCTACATAAAGAATATCATTTTCATCCTTTGAGAGATAGCCATTTCTGATGAATCTATCCAGGTTCATATCGACTCTCCATTTTGGGAATTTTTCTCTTAAAATCTGTTCAACATCATTTCTTGGAGTTTTCCCCTGCCTAGATGTTATTAGCGCCATCGTCGCTGCCAAAGCGGCTACATCGTCTATCCTCCATCCAGATGCCATTATGTCGCTCACCGTCAAAGGATTCTTTATTGTTATGAAGAACCTCGCTCTATCAAGTTGCTCCTCAGAAGGCTTATCCTTCACTTCAACATCTTCGAAAACTGCTTTCACGTGAAGGTTCAGTTTATCCAGCTCTGAATTCAACACATCTATTATGCCCATAAAATCCCTTCCCAAAGCTTTCTTTAGCTCCCATCCTCTCAAACCAGGCTTCCTGTGCCTTTGAAAGAAGAGCAGCTGAGAGGCTCTTTTTAATTTTCTGCTTATCTCGGCCTCTTTCTCGCTCAACTCTTCTCCTCCTTGAGATTCTTCCAGTATTCATAGTTTAGAGTTATTGGCAAAGAGCGAGTTGTCTTTCTACTGGGTAGTTGTCTTGGCTCTTCTACTGATACTATGAAGGTTCTTTCCTCTAATGGGTCTATTGCGAGCGTTGCATAACCCTCTGTTAAGATGAAACTCACAATATAGGCTCTTTCCAAAGTTTCTTCAAAAGTATCTGCATAGACAAAATCCCAATAATCTATCTTATCGTTGGTGCTTAGTTTACTCAGAAGTTCCTTTAACAATTCCTTCATTCTCTCATCAAAATCCTTGAGAGAGACGACTTTAAGCTTGATCAAATCCTCCATTTCAAGAGACCCGATAGAAGAGCCTAGAGTGAAGTCTTCCCTCCATCTATCGTTCAATGGCAAAAGTTTATTCCAGTAATCTACAGCGTTTTTTAACCTTTGAGGAAAGATTTGATCTATCTCGACTATAGGGTGCCAAGAATCGAGAAAGGCTTCAGCTATGGTCTTTGGGTCTAGAATTCTTATCTTCAACTCAATAAATATAGGATCTATGTAGAGAGAAGATGAACGGTGCTTTATCCATTCGCTCTGCAATTTTATAATCGATGAGATAGCGTTGATAGCCTCAGCATCTAGGAGCAATTCATCCAAAAGCTTCCAGTGAGGGAGATACTTCTTCATCTTTTCGAGATAAGCCTTTATATTAATTTCAAAAGGGTCTGCCCCTTTTCTCTCTATAGCTCTACACATTTCAACTATTCTT
>CAYMHC010000040.1:0-8259 GCA_964390155.1 uncultured Nitrosopumilales archaeon | reverse complement strand
TAAAGGTCGTAAACCCTTTTCCATCTTTCATAATTTGGATTATCCATATCTAAAACAATTGACGAATTTTCGATCTTTAAACGTTTCTAGCCTAGATGCAGAAAAATCGCATAACATTTGGTCTACTAAGCGAACACGTTGAAAATGGGATCTCTTCCAGACTTTCCCGAAGTATTGGCCCTAATTCTGATTAAGAGACCTAGGAAATCTGATAATGTATATCTTATTAGATAGAGTTGAATATGTTTAGGCCTTTGCTGCTACCTTCTCTACTGTCCACTTTTGGGAAATCTCTTTTGCAACTCCCGCGGCTATAGTCGTACCCATATCTCTTAGTGCGAAACGCCCTAACTCTGGCATATCCTTGTAAAGCTCTATGCAAAGAGGTCTCAGAGGCTGAATCCTGACTATAGCTGAATCTCCTGTCTTAAGTGACTTGGGCTTGTCCTCTACCACTTGTCCGGACCTTGGATCTATCTTTGATATTAACTCTGTGATCTGAGCGGCTACCTGAGCGGTGTGGGCATGCAATACAGGAGTGTATCCTGCCGCTATCGCTGTTGGATGGTATACTACTATTATCTGAGCTATGAACTCCTTGACTACTGTGGGTGGGCTATTAGGATGACCGACCACATCTCCTCTCTTGAGATTCTTCTTATCCACGCCTCTTAGGTTGAATCCTATGTTATCTCCTGGCCCGGCTTGAGGAATGTTTGCATGATGTGTCTCTATAGACTTGACTTCTGCTGTTGTCATGGAAGGTGCTATTACTATAGTGTCTCCAGCTTTGATTACGCCTGTCTCTACTCTTCCCACTGGAACTGTGCCTATGCCCGTGATGGTATAGACATCCTGAATAGGGATACGAAGAGGTTTATCGATAGGCTTTGAAGGCTCGACCAGTTGATCAAGAGCCTCGTATACCGTAGGGCCGGTATACCATGTCATCTTTTCTGATTTCTTGACAAGGTTTTCACCAGTCCAACCCGAGACTGGTATGAATGGAACCTTCTTCACATCGTAGCCTACCGTCTTGAGAAGCTTCTCCACTCCTGCCTTAACTTCTTCGTACCTATCCTTGCTGTAGTTAACAGTAGCTTCATCCACTTTGTTGATGAGTACTATTACCTGGTTTACTCCTAATGTCCTTAGAAGGAATGCATGTTCACGGGTCTGTCCTCCAGGGCCTATGCCTACTTCATACTCGCCTTTCTTTGCAGAGATCACTAACACGGCAGCATCAGCTTGACTTGCTCCGGTGATCATATTCTTGACGAAGTCCCTGTGACCTGGTGCATCAATGAGTGTGAAGAAGTACTTGTCTGTCTCAAACTTCTGGAAAGCGAGATCGATAGTGATTCCTCTTTCACGTTCATCCTTCAGTCTATCAAGAACCCAAGCGAACTTGAATGTATCTCCCCTACCAGACTTCTCAGACTCTTTTGCGTACTCCTCTATTGCACGTGAATCAACCGTGCCAAGGTCGAAGAGAAAATGACCCATTGAAGTCGATTTCCCATGGTCAATGTGACCTGTAATTACAATGTTCAGGTGTGGCTTTGCTGGCATGCTTATCCACTCTTACACCTTGATATAAAATCTTTTTGTTATATAAGGGTTAAGGTTCTTTGTAACTTCAATTCATTTTGAAGGGAAGAGGACAGAAAAAGTTTCATACGCTGAGAATTATGTTGGGAGTCGGTTCTCAAGTTTCAGAGATTCATCACATCAAGAATTTCTTCCGGTAAGCCTAGACACTGAACACTCAGGTAATATTTGCTCTTGATTATTTGAGCTTTTGTGAGTTCTAGCATTTCTTCCATGGAGCGGTAAGTAAAAGGATTCAACTCGCCAAGCCTCTCTTTTGAGATGCCTTCAACCTTGATTGGTACAAGTACTTTTTCGTCCCATATAGGGTGTGGTTCATAATCTACGGCTTCTCTGGTAGCCTGAAGCAAGAATAACTCTGTTTCTTCAATTGTTGGGGCTGTACCGCCAATAGGCTTAGGAATACCATTTGTGCCTGTCTTAAGTTTTGATCTGGGCATCATGTAACTCCTTTCGCCAAGTATTTCTTCGACCCACTCATATTCTGAGCCTATTTTACCAACAGTACTTAGCAAGTATACATCCACTGGACTACCTTTTTCTTCTAGCTTCTTTAGTATCCCATAGAATCTCATTACATGCGCAGCGCTACCGACTCCCATAGTAAATGGCAAACAGTATCTGGATTCATACAAATCTTTGCCGACCACAGCCAAAGATTGGGCAGGATGGCCAACCGTTCTGCCGTCTGCCAATACTTTAGCAGCAAACGCCAGGTCTTTAAGCTTAACCCAAGCATAATCACAGAAATTCCCTGGGCTTATGAAAACTGCCATGTTCAATGGACTGCTTGAATCTATCTGACCGTCGAAATAGCCGGTATCTTCTAAGTCAAACACACTTCTAGCATTTCGATTCTGGACCCCTTGATATTGGAAAATACTTCCTTCTAAGCATGGATTTCCATCTAGTCCAAATTCCGTGTTTTCATGCAAAGCTCGAGAAGACATAGCTGCGCGCCAGATAGGAAGCTGAAGTTCAGTTACATCTTCGGTTTTGGTCCATGAGCCTCTTTCTGAGCTATAGACCCGATTTTCAAATACTGCCACGATATCGTCATTCCTTATTAGCTGATCCGACAAGTATGCAGTCGGGTCCACGCCAAATTGCTTGATAAATGAATGCTTGTTGTGATCGCCAAAGATGTACATACCATGTGTTGATTTTCCAGTACCTGTTAATCCCCAAACACACATTGCAATTGTTTTTGACTTCCCATCAACGGTTTTTACCGTGAACTCTTTGAGAGACGCATGTTCACCACATCCACCTTTTTTGTAAACAAAGTGAATCCAATGTGATAAGAATCCCTTTTTCACTTCGCCTTGATATGAGCTACAGGTTACAATGGAATAGTTCTGGTAAGGAAAGCGAATTACTCGAAGCATCTGATTTGTTCCAGGTACATTTGGATTTCCTAAGTAATGAGGAATATCAATAAGCATTGCGTCTGGTTCTTCTTCTGGAGGAGCAGGAAAGTTTATTCTTGACCATCTGTAGGCAATATCTGGAAATTGAGGATCACAATATAGTCGAGCATGCATTCTAACGGGAGAATTGATCGATCCTAAGTAACAATCAACTTGAATTAGAGGACCTTGAGCTAAAATGTGCTCGAGTACACGCATCATTAGAAATTTATGTTCAAATTTTAAATCTTCGTCACTTTCAATTACTACGCTTCCAGTAGCAGATCGATGCCATATGTTTGAAGCCCAGCCCCAAGAGTCATTCTTGAAGCTTGTACCGTAGAGTTTTGCTCTGCTAAGTAAATCTGGCGGATTATTCAAGATCGCTTTGATTCCAGCTCTTTCTTTTGTTTCGACAATTTTGTAGAAGAGCTCCTTGAATCTCTCAGTTGAGATTTCTTCTTGTTTTATCAACATTCTGGAAAATATCCCCCCTCTTTCCTATTACTTACACTAGGATGATGGCGTAAATCCGCTACTGCGCTTAAGTCATATCCTAGGCTCATCTTAGTCCTTTGCCAATAATTGGTAGTAAATAAAGTCTTTACTCTACTAGACTTTAAACCTAGTTGCTGATGAATAGAATCTATTTATATGCTGTGAACCATATGTTGGTGGCGACAACAAGATTGTCAAAAGAAGATAAAATCTTGGAAGAGCTTAGACGTATTAGGGAGCTACTTGAGCCCAAGCCTGCACCACAGCCAGCACCTCCAAAAGGCTTAAGGAAAGAGTTTACGGATTTCATCTCAAAATACAAGGTGATGGGGCTAGCAGTTGCCTTCATTCTAGGTATCTACCTCGGCGGTCTTGTCCAAGCTCTTGTGAACGACTTGATTATGCCCATAATTCAGATAGCGATGCCAGGGATTCAATGGGAAATGATTGAAGTTGGACCCTTCCGTGTTGGGCATTTCATAGGTGCCTTGATAACCTTCCTGATAGTTGCCTTTGTAATCTTTATCATAGTGAAAATCACTAGACGCTGGGGTTTAGAGTAGCGCACATATTTTTTCATGAACCCTGTGCTATCACAGGTAACTATCAATGAGGTTGAATATACTGAAAAGTCTCTCCACGTCAAGAATGCCAAATTTTAAGGAAAAAGAATAAATAATGAATCCACGAAAAAATGTTTGCAGATGAGCCTTTTAAAACTTCGCTTGTCCATTATAGGTACCCTGGCTTTCTTGATTGCTCTCTCTACACTATTCTTCGCAATCATTCTCAGCTTAGTGGGCGCATTAAACAATATTGTTTTGCTGATATCATTTGTGGTGGCTTTCAATCTCATACAATGGCTTGTTGCTCCTTACATGATAGATGCTCTATATAGAGTCAAAGCAATATCAAAGAATGATAATCCGAGAATTTATGGCATGGTCGAGAAGCTAAGTCAAAGAGCCAAAATGAAGATGCCGAAGGTGATGATAGCAAAGATTCCCATTCCCAACGCTTTTGCTTATGGATCTCCTTTAGCGGGGAAAAGAGTAGCAGTTACCGAAACATTGCTGAAGACTCTTGAGGATGAGGAGGTGGAAGCTGTCATAGGACATGAATTGGGTCATCTTAAGCACAGGGACGTCCAGATAATGATGTTCGCCTCAGTTCTTCCAGCCATCTTTTACTTCATCGCTTACTCATTTATGCTCTCTGCTTGGACTAGTAGTTATAGAGGTGATAGGAACGGCGGCTTGGCCATATTGGTAGGGCTTGCAAGCATGGTCATCTATTGGGTACTCTCCCTCTTTGTATTAGGGTTGAGCAGACTAAGAGAGTACTATGCTGATAGGCATAGCGTCAAGATAGTCGATGATGGCTCTCGTAAGCTATCGGAGGCTTTGGCCAAGATAGTCGACTACGGCGCCAATATGAAATATCGTTCGCGTCAGCAGTCAAGCGCATTCAATACCTTTCGATCCTTGTTCATAGCCGATCCAGAAAGGGCTGACAGAGACTATCAAGAAATGGCAAGGTTTTCTGGACGCTCGTCAGATAGACAATTGGTAGAAAGGATAGTATCAAGAAGGATCACATCAGCGGACAAAGTTCTTGAGTTATTCTCAACTCATCCTAACATAGTCAAGCGCTTAAGAGCTTTGCAAAGGTTAAGTTAAAGAGCGTCTCCCAATAGAAGTGCTCAAGATGATATCATCTTCTGATGTTAGGAGAGAAGTCTTCAGGCTTTATAACCAAAGGCCAAAAGGTTGGCATGTCTTCATTAGAAAGGATCAAAGAGGATACTATGATACCATTTTTGTGCATGAAAAGGAGGTCTGGTTCTTGAAAGAGGAGCAAGTCAAGCCTAATGAACTGATTGGCTACGGTATCAAAGAAAGGATGGAAGACATAGAAGCATTTGAGAGCATGAAACCTTATCAATTCGGATTGAGACAAATCTCCAGAGAGCTCATAAATGAGACTATGGATGCCTTCACAAAGGGTAACAATTTAGATAGTGTAATCAGTAGGATCATGAGCGAGAAGCCACTACCTATCGATAGGATTGAGAGCGAATTGATGGTCCAAGGTCCTGTGATCTTACCTGTCAAACCTATAAATCTGATATCGAACCAAAGTGAAGTGGATACGAAGCTTAGAACTGAGTTAGAAAAACTCCTATACAAAAAGCATCCTCATTTGCTCACTACCTATCTTTGACTCTTACATATTCTCTTCGACATGACAAATGCACCTTCGCCGTCTTGGTAATAAGAAGGAATCAAATCTAATTCTTTGAATCCAAGTTTCCTGTAGAAGTTTATTGCTTCCATATTGTTTACCTTAACTTGAAGCTCAACGTAATCCACTTTTTTCGATAGAAAACTCAAGCTCTCTATCATAAGCTTGCTACCTATGCCCCTTCTTCTGAACTCAGGAAGAACAGCTATAGATATTATGATGCCTTTGCCGTACTTAAAAAATGATGTCGCATACCCTACAATGCTCCCATTCTCCTCAGCAACATAAAAGCCATCGGGCTCTTTCACCAAAAAGTAAGTAAAAGTAGAATAATCGTAAGGGTGCTTAAAGCATATCCTCTCGATTAGCAGTACTTGATCCAAGTCCTTTTTCATGCATTTTCTTAGTATCAAATGGTTATCAATAGGATCCTGAAGATTTTATATTAGTTCCTTTTTCGCTTTGAAGAAAAAATTTTAATAATCAAATTGATAGCTCTAAAGCTGAGCCGAGGTAGCTCAGTCTGGGAGAGCATCCGACTCATTCAATCTATTGAGGGTGAAGCTGAAGACCGGACTGTCGCAGGTTCAAATCCTGCCCTCGGCACTTATATACGGGTTCAAATACAAAGACCTAAATAATCTATGCTTTTGATCCTGCCTATCTCTCGTGTCTTCGACATCGAGCTGTTATCTGCAATTTCTGTATGAAAAACTCTTGGTTCAGATAATATCTAGATTGAAAAAGGCGGACTAACTTTCAAAGAATTTTCTGCATAGTTGTATTGCGTAAGTATTTCTTCCTTTACTCATAGAATAATGAATCACCTTCTTCAGATCATCCCAATTTTCTGCACCGAGTTCTTTCATTTCTTCTGGAAACTCAGTATTATTCATCTTAAACAGTTCTATGAGTCCAAGCCCTTGAGCCAAAGCTAACGCTTCAGTATATGGAGATGATTTCCATCGCTGCAACATAGTATCAACTTGCTGTCCTTTCGATACGAACAGTACTATACCAAGTATTAGTGCTGTTATTGACACAATTGTTGTCCAGAAAACCAATGTTATGAAATCCTGCTCAACTTTGAAATATATCAGCAAGATGCTAATACTACTCGCATTTGATAATATTGTGAATGGTACAAGAAGCCAATTTCTCCCATAAGTGAACCATTGATTTAAATTGACTATTGAATGATAAATAGTCTTTATTCTTTTCTTCAATTAATCACCTCCTTATTCTCCCATCATAACGATGCTTTCCAAAATAAAGATAACCAATAAAATATCCAACAACATAGAGCCAATTGCATGTTGTAAAGAAAGGAAAGAAAGCCAAATTATGAATTTTGATAGCTTTCCACAATGAGAACAAAGGAGGATACCACAATTTTTTGAACATTCTATTAATGAACACTCTGAGCATTTCTGATTCCGGAAGTATCATATCGAACAATCTTCTTTTCCTTCTAAAATTGAATTCTTCATCTACATAAGGATGATTTCTGTAAGCATAATACCAGATAGATTCATCACGACCAACTATTATTTGCTTCTTCAATATTGATGTTATTGTCTTGCGTGGTATATCGTAACATTTTACAGATATCTTAACCTTTTCCCATTTTGTAGAATACAATCTTGTAGCAAATTCCAGATCATCAGCACCATAAGGATATATCCAGAATCCCCCAACATCGAAGAATGTGGTTCTTCTAAAAGCTCTGAACTGGCCCATTGTTGATTTATTAATTCCTCCCATTCCTCGCCATATATTCATCAGCTCCTGTATTTTTGTTTCGTGAAAAAAATCGTCTGGAACATACCGGTAGCAAATCACATATCCTGCATTTTGGTTTTTTGAAAATATTTCCATCACTTTCAAGAAATAATCGTTGCTTATGAGAGAGTGAGCTTCAACGTATGCTATTATTTCACCTGATGAATTGATAACACCTGTGTTTATCGCACTTCCTGTTCCAACGTCATCATTTAGAACCTTTACCTTATCTCCAAAGCTACGAGCTATTTCTTCAGTCACATCTTTTGATTTTCCGACAACTATGATGACTTCCTTATCTTCGGGAAGAGCTGATAAGATCTTTCCGACACAACTCTTTAATGTTTGAGCGTTATTCTTTGCAGTTATTATGACGCTTAGGTTCATTTTGAATCTCCATCAGAATTTTAAATGGTAATGCTCATCTATGATGGTTCTATTGATAAATGCTTCCTTTTTGATAAATGCGATCCTAGCTAGCCTTTGGGTTTATTACTGCGGAATGGAAGTCAAAGAGAGTAATTCGGGTAGTTTGAAGATATTGACATCCTTTCTAATTCTGATCTCTATAATTCTAGTCGCATTTACATACTATTCTGCTTCAATAAGAGATATTGGTCCATTTTCCCTCGTGAAAGGAATTTTTCTTCCAGCATAAGACTGAAAATTGGGATGGCAATTGAGCCAATTGCTTCTCAAAGTTATTTTTTCGCGC
>CAYMHC010000039.1:0-8314 GCA_964390155.1 uncultured Nitrosopumilales archaeon | reverse complement strand
GCCTCATCACCATTCTATCGTGAGAGTCGCCATTCTTCCCCGTTGGTATCGAAAAATCAAATCTGTCATAAACTTCGTATGGCTCATCCTTTCTAACATCAGCCTTAACTCCAGAAGCTCTAATGTTAGGTCCCACTACTCCTAGCTTTATTGCATCCGATGGTTTTAGTACTCCAACATTTTTTGTCCTTAGCTGGAAAGTATGGTTCCATGCCAGCATCTTGTAGTAGTCTTCGAGCCTCTTTTCAAGGTAATCGAGCCTCTTTAGAGCCTCTTCCTTAAATCCATCTGGAATATCAAAGCGTACCCCTCCTATGGTTTGATATGTGTAGGTTATTCTCTGCCCACTTAGCCTTTCAAGCAAATCCAGTATCAACTCCCTATCGTTAATAGGCCACATCAACATCGTCTCAAGTCCCGTCGCAACCGACATTAAACATAGGAAATATAGATGGCTAGCTATTCTGTTCAGTTCAACGGATATGACTCTTAGATACTTGGCCCTCTCAGGTACTTCTAGGCCCATGACTTCCTCTATGACCTCCAAATATCCAAGCATCGTTCCTGCGCTATCACAATAGCTATTGACCCTTTCGATTACAGGCAGATTTTGAAGATAGGTTCTCTTCTCAGCTAGTTTCTCTATTCCTCTATGAGTATAGCCTATGTCCGGCTCTAGGTTCATGACTAGGTCACCATCTACGTCTAAAATAAACCTAAAATGCCCAGTTATAGGGTGCTGAGGCCCCATACTTAGCTTCATTATTGCCATAATCTTCAATCTCCTCAAATCTCTATCATACATTCAATTCAGCGTTCAACTTCTTAGTCTTCTCATCCAGCTTCTCTTGGGGATTGGCTGGGAGAACGAAGTCTTTGCGAAGTGGTGGTGGTCCATCCCAATCTTCAGGAAGAAGCAACAAGGACAAGTTCGGATGTCCTTCGAAATTTATTCCGAACATCTCCCATGTCTCTCTCTCATGATAAAGCGCTCCCTCCCATACATCTGTGAGGGATTTAATTATTGGATTCTCCCTCGGGATTCTTGTTCTTAAGCCGACTAACACCTTTTTATCTATCGACCAGATGTAGTAATTCACCCCAAATTCCTTTGTGGCAATATAATCAACGCCCGAAACTGAAGCAAAATGGTCGAAGCCAAGTTTATCTTTCAAAAATAGTCCGACGTCATGGATTCTATCGCTCTTAACCGAGACAGATATCCTATTCTTTCTCTGAACCCGTGCCTCTAACACTTCCTCGGGGAATTTTGATTTGACGTCACTAACAATTTCTTCTTCTATACTTTTTTCGGTCATTTTTTACTCGTGCCCTCTTTAGTAATCTTTTCCTGTAGCATCCTTATCGCCTGAATCCAAGCTTCGGGTCTTGGAGGGCATCCTGGAACGTAAACATCAACCGGCAAAATTTCATCGACTCCTTGGACGACGCTGTAAGAATCCCACCACAACCCACCCGAGATTGCACAGTGCCCTAAGGCTATGACATATTTTGGCTCCGGCATCTGATCATAAACTAGCTTAAGCCTCTTTGCCATCTTCTTGGTGACAAAGCCGGTCACAAATATCAGATCACATTCTCTTAAAGTAGGGAAAGGAAGGGTGCCAAAGCGCTCTGTATCGTACCTCGCGCAGGCTCTTGCCATATCTTCTGGACCACAGCAACCAGTCTCCAAATGCACAGACCACAATGACCATGCCCTGCTCCAGTTCAGAACCCTTCGAAGGAGTCTTATGTTCATAAGGCTGTTTCTTACTCTCTGAAGCATCTTAACTCCTCCAAATTCTTGCGCGTCTCAAGGATTCTGCCGCCACCATCGATGTCACAGCCAATACTGCTATTGCTATCAAAGGGAGACCAATCAAGCCGAATTGAATGGTCTGCAATTCAAGTTCGGCAAGCCCAGGTGCAGAGACGAGCATTAGGATTGCAAAGGCTGTAAATACGCCATATATGAGAGCATATGGGTAGTATTGTAGAGTAACTCTCATATGGGCCTTTCCAACTGGAATCTGGCCGCATTCGAAAGACATGCTCTTCTCTTTGCTAGGTTTTCTTTCTCCAAAGGTTAAACCCATCCCGTAAAGAGCTATGGGCGTTATAGCTGAAAGCAAGAAGTACAAAGTTAGAGCCAGCAAGTCGAACAATTCGCTCATAGCCTGTCACTCGCAACTCCCTATAGGAACATTTCTAGGCTTTTTTAACCTTTTGATTCTTTACGCAGAATAAACTATTTATGAACGAAGTATTTAAATTCATAGAGCTTTTACGTGGCAAAGGGGGTAGAGTGGGGGTTCCCAGATGGCCGAAATCTACGAATTCATTCTGATTGGCTTGACTTTGTTCACAGCTTTCCTTGCTGTCAGGTTTGAAAGATTGATTCATTCTGTTCTAGCCTTCTTATCTATGAGCGTCTTATTGGCTGTTGTATTCCTTGTGCTCAACGCTCCTTATGCTGCGATCTTTCAGCTCCTCGTCTATGCAGGAGCAGTGGTGATTCTAATCTTGATTACACTCCACACGATCAAAAGGTGGTAAGGAATGTCCAAGGCTGGAAAGCTTCTGGGCGCGCTCGTGGTTGTATTCTTTTTATGGTACCTTTTGCCTTTAATCTTACCAATAGCATTTTTTGCATTTCCCCCTATGCAATCGCCCTTGCCTGTAGACTTTTTCGTGATATTTTGGGGTTTTAGATGGTATGATATCATCTTCCTTGCACTTGCCATCTTTGCCGCAATAGTTGGCATCTCCTCATTGTTCAGATCCGAGAGAACTGAAGGTTCCATCGAAGAGACAATCACTGAGGGATATGTTGAAGAGGAATTCGAGGAGGAAGAATAAGTCATGCTCGCCACCGACTTTGCTTTGTACATTATGACCGCAATCTTGCTATATGTCATAGGACTCTATGGAATTGCTGTAAGAAGGAACATGATAAGGACTGTCATAGGAATTGAGATTGTAACCGCAAGCGTCAACCTAAACTTCCTAGCATTCACTGTACTGGATCAGAATCTGCTACTCTTGGCTCAGTACTTCGTAGCGATATCGATAGTCATTGGGGCTGCTGTTGCTAGCCTTGCTTTGATGATAGTCATCCAAGCGTATAGGCACTATGGTTCTGTAGACCTTAGGAAGCTCAGCAAGTTGAGATGGTGAATTTGTCTGAATCATGGATAGTCTTGCAGCCTATTACTATCCTCTTCATAGGATCATTGCTAACCCCTTTGATGAACTCTTTTGGAAAAGCTTTAAGATTTGAGAAGACAAGAGACGCGTTTGCCATAATCATTTTCGCATTATCTTTGTACAGCTTGTTGGGCATTTATGAAGAAGTTCAAAGCCAAGGCCGGATAACTTACTTCTTAGGTCCTTTTGGACCACCGACAGGCGTAACCTTTGCGGTTGATCATTTTAGTCTCTTCATGGCCCTCCTATTCATCCTTTTGGGTTTGTTTGTTTCGGTGTATTCTGTCAGGTATATGGAAGATGACACAGGCTTGGACAAATACTACTCTTTGCTCATGGCTCTCGTCGCAGGTTTGGTTGGAATTTCATTTGCAGGAGATTTGTTCAACTTGTTCATATTCTGGGAGGCTATGAGCATTGCCTCGTACGCTTTGGTTGCGTTCAGGAAGTATCGTTGGGAGCCAATAGAAGCGAGCTTTAAGTACCTTGTTATGAGTACCCTTGGCTCTTTGACGGCCCTTTACGCTATGTCGATTCTTTACGGGATGACAGGGACTTTGAACATATCCGAGCTTGCGTCTATCATCCCCATCCTAAAAACGCCTTTACCCCAGATGCCATATCTTGTTATCGTTGCCATGATAGCGGGATTTGGTGTAACGGCATCCATAGTACCATTTCACTTCTGGCTTCCGGATGCTCACCCAGCGGCACCAAGCGGGATTAGTGCAATGTTATCAGGAGTAGTGATAAAGGCAGGGGTTTACGTTATTGCGAGAATCCTTTTCTCAATATTTAACCCTATCATATTTGATTTTGGGACAACTCTGGTGCTTTTTGGCATTATAACACTAAGTGTAGCTAACTTCATGGCTTTACTTCAAAGAGACATAAAGCGTCTCCTTGCCTTTTCCAGTATAGTCAACATAGGATACATTATCTTTGGCTTTGGCATCGGTGCATTCGCTTTGAA
The DNA here is from genome assembly GCA_964390155.1 of uncultured Nitrosopumilales archaeon. Taxonomy (GTDB): domain Archaea; phylum Thermoproteota; class Nitrososphaeria; order Nitrososphaerales; family JACAEJ01; genus CAYMHC01. The sequence goes on along the minus strand of CAYMHC010000039.1, from coordinate 4,131 downwards.
CATGTATGGCGCAGGAGGGTATGGCATTGCCACTCTAGCCATACTGGGTTCCATATTTCATATTTTCAATCATGCAATAGGTAAAGGTCTTCTATTCCTTGGTGCAGGTTGCTTTATACACAAAGCTGGGACTAGGGATTTAGCTGAGTTGGAGGGTGCTGGGAAGAAGATGCCCTGGACAGGGACCTCTTTCTCACTAGGACTCTTAACTCTTGCTGGTGTTCCTCCCTTAAGCGGCTTCTGGAGCAAGCTATTCATAATACTAGCCGGTTTCGCAAGGCCTGACAATACCTTCATGATTGTAACTTCGGGTATAGTTATCCTGAATGCCATCTTCTCAGCAGCCTATTACCTATGGCTGATACAACGCTTGATGTTAAGAAGTCCAAGGCCGAAGGTTGAAAGAGCTCATGAAGTTTCCATCTTTATGCTTTTACCGGTGGTTGCACTAGGTTTGATTACTGTTGTAATAGGACTATGGCCCTCTGAAATCATAGGCTTTGCCGAAGTGGCTGCCAAATCATTATTAGGCCTAATAGGAGGTTGATACAGTTGGCAATAGAAGCTGCAACAGGAATAGTAACAATACCCGCTTGGCTATCATGGCTCTTTCCCATGATAGGCGCTCTACTAACTCCATTATTTGCCAAGATAAATCCAAAGCTAAGAGACTACGGGGCCGTTGTATTCTCTTTTCTAGCAGCTCTGATGACTATAACGCTCATACCTCTCCTCTTTAACGTAGAAGCTTTGCCAAAGTGGGAGGTACTGCCCTGGGTAGAATTGGAAGGTTTTCCAGTGTTGTCTGAGATCAAGTTCGGAGTGCTTGTGGATCCTCTTAGCATAATAATGGCAAACGTTGTTGCTGTGATAAGCTTCTTGATAATGGTCTACTCTCTTGGATACATGAAGGGAGATCCAAGCCTGACTAGGTACTGGTTCTTTATGAACTTCTTCATAGGAAATATGCTCCTTCTCGTCATGTCAGAGAATCTTATCCAAACCCTCTTTGGATGGGAGGGAGTAGGGCTTTGTAGTTATGGCTTGATAGGCTTCTGGTATAAAGATGCCAAGAAAGATTATCTTAAGTGCTGGGTAGGTGAACCTCCAGAAGAGTATCCACCATCACACTGTGGAATGAAGGCTTTCATAACTACTAGGATAGGGGACATAAGCCTTCTGATAGGCGTTTTGATAATAGTGGCTTTTACTGGCACATCAAGTTTCATAGAACTGATTGAAAGGATTGAGGGGTTGCCTCGTGAATTCATGTGGATCTTGGTTCCAGCTGCTATTTTGATCTTTGGAGGTCCTATTGGCAAATCCGCCCAATTGCCTCTTATGGAATGGCTACCGGATGCCATGGCAGGTCCTACCACAGTTAGCGCTCTCATACATGCAGCAACTATGGTCAAAGCAGGCGTTTATCTAGTTGGAAGGATATTCCCGATAATGTATGTAGCTTCAAAAGTCTATCCAGAGATGGGGTCCTTCTTCTATGTCGTTGCATGGATAGGCGTTATAACGGCTTTCGTGGCCGGAACTCAGGCCATGACATCAAATGAAATAAAAAAGGTCCTTGCTTACTCAACGGTGAGCCAGCTCGGATACATGATGCTAGCCCTAGGTGTGGCTGGGACTACTTTCGAATTTTTCTTAGGATATACGGCAGGTGTATTCCATCTTATGAGCCATGCTATATTCAAGGCAGCCTTGTTCTTGACTGCCGGGGCTGTGATTCATGCCGTTGAGTCAAGGTTTTTGCACCATATGGGTGGTATAAGAAAAGATATGCCAAAGACATTTTGGTGCATGACTCTGACCGCCTTCTCACTTATGGGCGTTCCTATTCTATTTAGCGGCTTCTGGAGCAAAGACCTTGTTTTGGAATCAACTTTATTGGCCGGTCAACCTGTTATGTTCACTCTGGCTGCTCTATCCGCTGCCATAACTGCCTTCTATAGCGTTAGGATGATATCTTTGACCTTCCTGGGCAAGAAGAGTGAGCATATTCATGAACTTGAGCACGAGGGGCACCATATTCATGAAGCCCCAAAGGTCATGTGGATACCATACTCTATTCTGGCCATTGCAACCCTATTCTTTGGTATAAGTGGTATTACTCTACTTCCATCGGGTGGCTTTGGTGGTTGGCTTGAACATACATTTCAGAGTTACATGAGCAAACTACCAGGGATGGAACACTCACCTGTTCTACTAGCTGCTGAGGAAGCATTTCCACAAGAGCTAGCGGTCATGATAACTATTGGAACATCTTTGACTGTTCTTGCTATAGGCGCTTTCTTTGCCTATAAGCTGTATGTCCGGAGAACTATTGATCCAGTCAAATTAGTGGAAGCTAAGCCAGCCATAAAATCCCTATGGAACTTTTTATTTAGAAGATGGTACCTAAACGCCTTCTTCTACAAAGTGTTCGTGTACCCAACAATATCCTTCAGCAACTGGGCTTTGAAGTATATCGAGCAGAGGGGAATAGATAAGTTCAACTATGTATTAGCAGATGCTGCCAAAAGCTTCAGCAATCGTTTCAGAAGAACACACACGGGAATCTTGAACTACAACATCATAGGAATGATAGCTGGATTCATTCTTTTATTAATGATGATCTATATGGTTCTGGTGTGATGGTATGATATTGGAAGATAAAAGTCTCATACTCTTGCAATCAATAGTCTTACCAGCTGCCTTCTCAGTTATAGCTTTAGCCCTTGGCAAGCGTTTTAAGGAAAAGACCGGTTGGCTTTCATGTATAGTTTTGTTATACTCAACTCTTCTCATAGGCTATGTTCAATGGACACTGTTCTCACAGCCAGGACTAGAAGCTGTAGAAGCATCTTACACATGGCTTCCCGAGATAACTTTGCCCTTTGGAACTTTGAATCTGGGTAGCTTTACTTTGAGGGCCGATGGTCTAAGCACACCCATTGCACTCACCATCGCCATACTTTGCACTCTCATATCGATATACTCGATAAAATACATGGAGCATGAGCATGCACTAGGTCAATACTTCTCTCTTTATCTTCTATATGCAGCCGGGATGATAGGCACCGTACTTGTCACAAACCTTGCAGCTTTCTTTCTATTCTTTGAACTAATGCTTATACCATCATGGGCTCTAATTGGAGTGTGGGGCACAGGACTTAGAGAAAGAATAGCTTTCAAGTACTTCATGTTCACCGAAGCAGGCGCGCTTTCACTTCTTGCTGGTATAGTTGCTACTGGTTACATAGCAAAGACCTTCGATGTATTCGAAATATCTCATGGTATGGTAGGCGTAGATTTGGGAGTTCAAATCGGAATCGTTGTAGCAATGCTGCTAGGTTTGTTCGTCAAGATGGCTATATTTCCTCTTCACACATGGCTTCCAGATGCTCATGCCGAGGCTCCAACGCCGATAAGCGCTCTTCTTTCGCCAGCCATGATAGGAATAGGTGGATACGCCGCAATAAGGATAGTCTACACAGGATTCCCATCTGTTATTACGGCCCAAACACCACAGTTTATGTTCATAATATCGGTGTTGGCTTTGATAACTATGACCTACGGAGGATATCTGGCTTTCGCCCAAGACGATATAAAAAGGCTCCTAGCCTTCTCAAGCATAAGCCAGATGGGATATATGTTATTTGGAATAGCTTCGGTTTCAACAATAGGCGTCGTTGGGGCTATTTTACTTTACGTCAGTCATGGTTTAGGCAAGGCGGTACTCTTCATGGTTTCAGGAGTTTTGATACACGAATTCAAGACAAGAAGCATAAAGGAGTTGGGTGGACTTGCAGGAAAAATGCCTTATACAGCCGTAGCCACGCTCATAGGATTTCTTGGGTTGATGGGCTTCCCCTACATAATAGGCTTTTGGGCTGAGCTTTATGTATTCGCAGGCTCTATGTATACCGCTCTTCAAGGCTTCGGCAGTATTATAGAACCGAACGCAATTCGAGTCCTGATAACTTCTTTGGCTATAGTCGCCTCTGTACTGACCGCCAGTTACGGCCTATGGACTATTAGAAGAATATTCTACGGTCAGCCTACAGAGAAAACTAAGCATGCTAAAGAAGGGCCGATGATAATGATCATACCTATAATGATCCTTGCTGCCATCGCTCT
>CAYMHC010000038.1:0-8382 GCA_964390155.1 uncultured Nitrosopumilales archaeon | reverse complement strand
GCGTCAGCGTTAACCCAGATGTTGTTGCTCAGACAAGAAAGCTTGTTGCAAGTGTCGAGCAAAAGATAGTGCTAGAACGCTTAGCCAAAATTCGAGAGAATCTCAGAGGTTGAAAAGCGAATCAGAGTAAATTAGTTAATTGTAAGCATATTAACCCTAAACTTTCTTATGATAGATCAAGTGAAGCTCCCTTAATCTTTAAGATGAAGCTCTACGTCTACCAGATGAGGCAAGACGATCAAAGGAAGTGTAGCGCAGCAAAGCTCTGTCGTTTCGGCTTAGCTCAGCCTATATTCCATAAGAGCAAAATCTTCAAGAGATGCATAATCCTGAATCCAAAGGCATTAAGCATTTTTTCACCCCAAGATAAGCCTTATCTGAGCTATGGTCTTGTAGCTATAGACTGCTCATGGAAAAGGATAGACGAGACATTCTCAAAAAGATTCAGAGGCTTGAATAGAAGGCTTCCCCTATTAATTGCTGCTAATCCGGTAAACTATGGCAAAATCTCAATTCTAAGCTCAGTTGAAGCCCTTGCGGCTACGCTCTACATCGCTGACTGTATTGAAGAGAGCAGAAAGTTGATGTCTATTTTCAAGTGGGGGCCAAATTTCTTAGAATTAAATAAAAACCCCCTCGACGATTACAGGCTTGCCGAAAACCCTGAAGATATAGCCAAGATAGAAAGAGAATATTTTGGAGTTTCAATAGACAGACTCATAAAATGACGAATGGGGCGATTAGATTTTTGTCCTTTGTTTCTTACGATAGAATCCTTTGAGCCGTAATCGAAAGACTAATACACAAAAACAATCATATTTACAGAGGCGCGAGTCGGTGGGTGGGCTACGGGGCTATGTCCTGAGGAAGCTCCTCTCTCCATGCAGAAGCGCGATGCCGTGAGGCATAACCAGAGATGGTTGGCAACAAAACAGAAACGACATCCGAATCAGGGTATACGATGATAGTACGCCTGAGGTTCCTGAGTAGGAGTGAAACGGTTGTCCCGCGTGGAGCAAGACTAAAAAAGGTCTGTGAGCTCTGCACGAGGCCTGGGTAGGTCGCTAAGCTGAATCCCACTTAAAACAAAAAGAGGGCTACAGCCGGTATATGTCGGATATAAGTCCGAACGGCTGCCCTAGACTGCCGACACGCGCCACGTTCGAATGATTCATTGTATCCTTAAATACACGATATTATAATTATAATCAGAAACAAATTCGCTTATAGATTAGTACAACATTTTGAATAATTGATGATAAACGAAAGGTGGTGAAATTTGATCGAAGAAGCCTCACTTTATAAGAAATTAGCAGATAATAGAGTTAATTGCAGAGCTTGCGCTCGTTACTGCAACATACCTGAGGGAAAGATAGGGCTGTGTGGAGTGAGACAGAATATAGATGGCAAATTATACCTTTTAGTCTATGGCAAGGTAATAGCAGCTCATGTAGATCCAATAGAGAAGAAGCCCGTAACTCATTATGCGCCAGGCTCTAGAATATTTTCGATAGGAACTGCTGGCTGTTCATGGCTCTGCCACTATTGCCAGAATTATGATATTAGCCAGCGTAGAAAGGTCGGAGGTATGGATATGAGCCCAGAGGAAGTGGTAAACCTAGCGGAGCGTTATGGATGCCAAGGTATTGCCTATACATACAACGAGCCTACAGTATTTATGGAGTTTGCCCATGATGCTGGTGTAATAGCCAAAAGTAAAGGATTAATTAACATCTTTGTATCAAATGGCTATTGTACTCCGGATTCTGTTAATGTGATGAATGATTTTCTTGACTGCATAACTGTAGACTTTAAAGGGAATGGGGAGACCAATTTCCTCAGAAGGTGTATAGGAATTCCTAACGCGGAGCCTATCTTTCAGACGTTGTTGGAGATAAGGGACAAGAAAAGCATTCACCTAGAGATAACCGATTTGGTAGTGCCACAGATAGGAGACAATATTGATGAAGTAAGGAAATTGTCCGGGTGGTTATATGAGAATTTAGGTCCTGACACACCCATTCATTTCTTGAGGTTTCATCCCGATTATAAGCTGATGCACTTGCCTCCAACCCCCATAGAGACGTTAGAGAAGCACTATGAGATAGCCAAAGAGGCTGGATTAAACTATGTATATATAGGAAATGTTCCAGGCCATCGCTTCGAGCACACCTACTGCCCTGGATGCAATAAGATAGTTGTTAGAAGGCATGGTTTTGACATAACTGGCTGGCATATGGATGATCATAATAGATGCATGAATTGTGGACACGAAATATCTATCATAGGAAAACTTAACAGATCCATTTTCGAGAGCGTCAGATAGCACAGTTCAATAATTGATGCATTGAGAATCTGAATCGCCTTAAACTAAAACTTATTAAGTAGAACGCGAACTAGGTGGGTATGCCAACAGCCTTCGTTCTGATAAATGTAGAACTTGGGGCAGAAGAGGAGTTAATTAGAGAGTTAAAGAGGATTGAAAACGTAAAAGAAGTCTATGTGGTTTATGGAGTTTATGATGTAATAGCTAAGATAGAGGGAGACACCATGGAAAAGGTAAAGGAGACGGTGACATGGAAGATCAGGCGCTTGGAAAAAGTTAGGTCTACCCTTACCATGATCGTCGTTGAAACTTGATCAGACTTCAATCTTTGAGATATTTTATCGCCTTCATTCTTATTTAGACTACAATCTATCTTTCGGAAAAGATTTTAGGCATAATCCTGCTTTTCTCTTTTAGTGGCCAAGCTTAACATAGGCTTCGATGATACAGATTCCAAAGACGGAATGTGCACAACTTATGTTGGTGCCGTAGTCATAGATAGGCTTAGAGAAATGGGCGCAGATATCATTGATTATCCTCGCCTTATTAGGCTTAACCCAAACTGGATTTTGAAGACAAGAGGGAATTGTTCCATTGCCATCAAAGTCGAGACCAAGGATGATCTCATACCTAGCATAAAGGATATGGTCTTAGAGACGGTAGGGCAACTCGCAGAGCTGGATCATGAAACTACAAACCCTGGCGTGGTCTTCTTAGAGAGTGATGATATACCCGAAGAATTAAGGGCTTTCTCAAAAAAAGTAATCCAAGACATAGTAACCATAGATGAGGCCGAAAGAGTAGCAAATAGGATAGGGGCCGAGTTCTTCAAATTCAAGATAGGAAGAGGCATAATAGGAGCCTTGGCAGCCATCGGTGAGGGATTAGAGCAAGATTTCACTTATGAATTGATTGCCTACAGAATGGCCAGTAACAGGGGTAAAGAGAGGAAGATCGATAGAGAATCTGTATTTAAAATGAACGAATCAACTTACCCAAATACCTTTGATAACATTGATGCCAATACTGGAGAGATAAGGATAACCCCCCACACTCCTTGCCCAATTCTTTATGGAATCAGAGCCGAGAATCCTTTGATTGCAGAAGAAGCTCATGAAATCGTGAAAGCCCTTGAGCCCATAGAGAGATGGGTCATATTTAAGACCAATCAGGCCACGGACGAGCACATAAAAAGTGCAAGGATATCTGATGTGCAACCCTATCGTTCTTTTGTAATCAAAGGGGAAGTTTGTGAAAAGCCAAGGATCATAGTTGGAGGGCATGTCATATTTGCAGTAAAAGATGATAGCGGCAAAATAGACTGCGCTGCCTACGAGCCTACAAGAAAGTTCAGAGAGGTGATCATGAAGTTGGCTGTTGGAGACATAGTCAAAGTTTATGGAGGGATAAAGCCAAAGCCAAATTTGCCATTGACTATAAATCTTGAGAAGATGGAGATAGTTAAGCTCAGCCCAGTGCTGAAGAAGTTGAACCCTATTTGTCCTATCTGCAGAAGGAGGATGAAGTCAGCAGGCAAGGAAAAGGGCTTTGTATGCAAAAACTGTAAACAGAAGCTTCCAAAGGAAGCAGTAATAATTGAAGAGGTGCCAAGAAGTATATCATTAGAGATTTACGAGGTTCCACCTAGAGCAAGAAGACACCTAGCAAAGCCTCTCACTCGCCTTTCTCCTAGGATTTGGTAAAGGATGATTTTATGAAGATTAATCGCAATTTCAAGTATGAAGTCTTGTTCACGGCGTTGCCCTCGATTATGTTCATCATACTAAGCTATATCGTCCATGAATCTTTGATTTATCCTTATGATAGAGATTTACTTTACATGATAAACGGTGCTTCTGGATCAGAGGCCCTAGATACGATCATGCTCGTATTGACCGATTTTGGCGGAAGCTTCTTTTGGCTTCTATTTGTAATAGTCTTATGGGTATATGGCAAGACTAGAGAAAGAAGATTTGCCATGTTTATAGCCATAGCCATAATCATATCAGGAATGTTAGGGCTGATTTTGAAGGCTTTCCTATATCGCCCAAGACCTTACGAATTCTTAGCGAGCATAAACTTGATTGGATTTGAAGAGTTTGGTTCTTCTTTTCCTTCAGGTCATTCGATTAGGGCTTTCGCTGGCAGCACTTTGATATTCAGAAGTTATGGAAAAATGGCATCACCTTTATTGGCTTTATCTTTACTAGTTCCATTCTCAAGGGTCTACCTAGGCGTTCATTATCCAACAGACACGATTGCAGGAGCACTTCTAGGCTTGGCCATCGCCAATGTCATATTCATATTCAAAGAAAAATCGTCTTCGATCCTAGATAAAATCAGTAATGTCTGGACAAATTTTTCTAAAAACCCATGGAGAAAAATGATCTTTTTCGCATTGTTTAGCGTCATTTTATCCTTGGTCTCTATCAACATCATTCTCACTAAAGAGCCGGAACTACTTAATAACTCTCAATATATAATCTCCAATCTACCCGTTATCTTAGACCCAAGGAACTTTCTCGATTACGGTCTAATCTTCCTTTGGCCTTTATCGGCATTATCTGTATTCATTCATTCCCTTGTATCGCTCTTTCTGCAAATTATTGGCGCTTTTCTGATTCTATCTGCCAAGAAGACAAAAGATGTCACTTTGTCAAATTTGATTCTGAAGACAGGCTTGCTTCTCTTTGCATTAAGCCTTATGACTATGGCATCAGCCTTATTCATATTGGTCTACCTTTTATTGGTGTAACTTGATTTAGAACAGGGATGCCATATACATCGTAAAGCCCGAAGCAACCGACATGGTTAGATGATCGTTTATAGGAAGGGGCAAGCCTTCAACCAAAGAACCTATCAAAGCTCCTAGAATAGCAATAAAAGGAGATACAAAAAGAGAGGCACCTAGCCAAGAAAGGATGAAACAAGAAAGGCTACCCTCAAAGGTCTTCATCTTATTGAAGGGTAAGCGAGTGCGTCCAACTAGCTTTCCAAAAATTCTTGCAGAGCTATCTCCAAGGGCAACTATCTCTATGCTAGCGAAAGCAATTGAACTATTGAAGATGGCTAAAGGAATCAATATGCCTAACGCAAAGTAAAAAGGCGCAAGAATAAAGTTGCTGGTCTCTCCATCCCTACTCGCCAAAAATGTTATGTCCCTGATTATTGGTAGACCTTGTTTTTTTCTAATGCGAAGAAACTCAGATATACAGTATAAAATAGTGACTGCAGTTGTGATAAGAAATGTGTAAAAGAGACCTATTGTAATAACAACAAAAGGAATAAAGAAACCTGAGAGATGTATAGAAAGCCTGAAGAGGTTTATCTGTTTTAGCCTACCCATTCCATCACCTAAGTTAAGCCTAACGTATTAAATTTACCCACTTTAGCTCTTTTTGTCCTTTTAGGCTTAATTATTATCAGGAGCTGATTTCACAGGTCCTTTCATTTAGATAAGACTTACGATAACCTCTACAGGAAGGTTGGCTTTTATGATTATAGGCTTCATTTCTGGCCTTTCAATTCTAGCATTCTTAAAGACTAGTTCAAAATCATCCTTCGAGCAGGCCAAGATTATATCGTTCTTATCAGTTGAAAAAGGCAATCCCCTTCTCACGCCAGATTCTAGGCGCAGAGCTTGAAGATAAGGCACAGTGTTAAAAGTTGCTATGTCCCCAACACAATCGTGAAGCCTCTCCACAAGGGCAGAAAGAGCCGAAGTCTTATCTCCTCTAATCTCAAAAGGATCGATGGACCAAACCACCAAGATTCTTGTTCTACTTGCTTTCAGACCTTCATCCTTTATTATAGAACGAACCTCATTTATGATGTATTTGAAGTAACTCTCAAGACTTTTCAATATACCAGATACGATATATCCCATGGGCTCTCCTGTCTTCAAAGCATCTGCAATAACTTTTATATCGAAAAAATTTTCCACTATGTTTTCCAAATAGACTTCATGACCTTCTGCAAGACTCTTTGAGGATACCTTGCTTGCTTTACCTAACATCTTACATAACTCGAATTCTGTAACTATGGAATTGTACTTTTCAATTATATATTTTGAATAAAGAAGCTCGGCCAAGTGAAGAGGTAGAATCTTAGGCGCATCTGTTAGAGCTGATTCAAGAAACTCGATTACGGCTTTGTCCATATCAAGTCTAACAGAACCTAGAACTATTGGTTTGTTGGTTCTAGGGATTAATGGAGCGTATATGTAATCAAAGCTCACACCCGCTTCTAGCCCAGTAAACTTTTCGATTATAGATACATTCTCTTGATTGCCGCCATAACTTGTTGGCAATGTATTGACAAAAATTGTGCCTTTTGATAGATTCTTCACTATACTCTTGAGCCTTAAACTTGCAACGGATTTGGCTTCAATCTCTCTAGCCCTTATCTTAGGGGTGAAGAATAGGCATCTTGCCTTGCCTATGGCATCCTCAATTGGCTCCAAACCAAGTAAGGCTTCATCTTCCAAGAGCGCAGAAACGGAATCGAATCTGTTAATGATTTCTCCCTTTAAATGCATGCCCACGTTGAGATTTTCATCAATTATAGTCGTCTGCAAATCGTAGGACAGAGAAGACGCTATCTTGTATCCTTCGGTGCTCAATCCGAATATGGCTACAGGAGCAAGGCTTTTTGACAATCCAAGTTATGATTCCATCCTTAGTCTAAAAGAATTTCCTTTAATATGGCTTATCGATAAGAGATGTGGGTTGAAGGTCTGGATAGATATTCTGACTCCAAAGCAGGCTCTGTTCTTTAATCCTTTGATTGAAGAATTGAAAGGAGAAGGTCATGAAGTCCTGTCTTCATCCAGACTATATCGTGAAGTAAATCAATTATCAAAGAAGATCGGTTTAGAATGCGTCATAGTCGGCAAGCATGGCGGCGACTCTCTCTATGGAAAACTTGTCTCAAGCAGCGAGAGGGTCAGCACTCTTGCAGATTTGATAAACGACTGGAAGCCCGATTGTGCCATTTCTTTCAGCTCCCCCGAGTGCGCCAGAGTCGCTTATGGTTTGAATATAAAGCATGTTTGTGTAAACGATTCTCCTCATGCTCAGAGCGTTGCCAAGTTGACTATACCTCTATCACATATTTTGTTGACTCCTTGGATAATCCCATATTCATCATGGACTCGCTATGGAATTTCTCAAAATAATATCATGAAATACAAGGCTCTGGATCCGGTTGCATGGTTAAAGAGAATGGAGTCTTATGATTTAGAGATTCTAGATCTACCTATCGATAAGGCAAAGAAGACCATAGTGATAAGATTGGAGGAGAGCTATGCAGCTTATCTCCTAGGATTAGGCAATAAATGGTCCGATGATCTCCTCAAAGGCGTTTTAAATAGATTTCAAGATAGCAACATAGTTGTCCTATGCAGGTATGAACCACAGCTGTCCAAAATCTTAGAGAACTATGGAGATAAATTCATAGTCCCGAAAGAAGTCATTATTGGCTTTAACCTTCTTAAAAATTCAGATTTATTCATAGGGATGGGAGGGACTATGACCGCTGAATCGGCCTTAATGGGCGTGCCAACTATATCTGCATACCAAGGCAAGGATACTTTTGTTGAAGACTATCTTATAAGAAAGAGACTGATAGTGAAGCCCCGCACTTTAAAGGGGATACTGGAAAATGTCAAAACACTAATGGATGAGCGGACGAAGGCTTCAATCAAAAGAAGGGCCGAAGGTTTATTGAGTAGGATGGAAGACCCTATAGAAAAGGTTGCCTTCGCAGTTAAAAGATTAGCCAAATAAAGCCAATTGACCGATACAAGATTTAAAAGTCACAATTGATGCTAATCTATTATAGCCCGGTGGTGTAGAGGTCAAGCAAGGATAAGACCCTTGAGTAGCGGGCTTTGGAGGATGTTCGAAGTTACCCGCTGACGCCAGTTCGAATCTGGCCCGGGCTACCAAACATTGCTGTACAATATACCACTTTTGAATTCTCTTCAAGCTCCATTTTTCTCATCTGCTTCCTTGCCTTGTTCTAGGAATTCTTTCCGAAGCATCTCCATGAAACCG
>CAYMHC010000037.1:0-8537 GCA_964390155.1 uncultured Nitrosopumilales archaeon | reverse complement strand
GTTTGTAGGGGTTGAAACAAGTAAAGCATCGAACAAGAAGAGAACCGCCCTATTGTCGCATATCATATTCTTGACTATAAATGGGCCGCTATTTCTATAGGCGAAGAGCTCCATCTGGCCAGGTGTATCTATTATTGCGTAGTCCGGGCTATACTCAAGTATTTCATCTTGAATATCGTTGAGCTTGGTGGCTGTAAGATCAGATGCAAGGATCAAGGCTCCATTGGGTCCTAATTGATAAGACTCCATTATGGTTTGGAGGTCGATATGATTTCTCACATCGACATCGGGTGCATAAGGAAGTTCCAAAACCCCTGGATCGAGATTAACAGAAATAGCATGGGCGCCCTTTTCGATATACCAAGAGACCAGAGTAGATGTTAAGAGAGATTTACCCGACCCCGCGGTTCCAACTACAAATATCACAAACATAATACCATTATGATAGTTGAAATTCATTTAATGTTTTTGTTTAATACTTTGCCTTTTTCTCCTTCTCCTCTAGTTTTGATAGATCGATAGCAGAATTTAGCAGAACGCTTAGTCTTTCCAAAACTGCTTTTGCAGCTTTTGGATCTGGATCTTCTGGATCCTCAAGGTTCGGTTGAGTTCTACCAAATAGGCATATGCCTTTTATATCTCTCAACATTCCCAGGCCAAAAATGAGTCCTGAAAAACCATAGAATAAGCCTTCATATCCTGTATCTATGCCATATTCCTTTAGCTCTTTTATGAGCTCTAAATTTGTAGCAGCGCAGCAAACTTCTTTTCCTTTCATTCCATAGCCCGCAATCACGATCATTCGCTTAACTCCAATTTCTTGGTAAAAATCCAAAACTTGATTGGCTACTCCATACTGCCCATTAAAGTTAGCATGATAGCCTTTAGTTATCAATAATTTTGCGGAGGGCACTAGGTAGAACTCAACTCTTGGAAGTTCCACTTGACCCTTTTCCAATAGGGTACCGGCTTGACCGGGATAATCTGGATGCGATACATAAGAAGGCTTTGTTTGGTAAAGAATGGGGAAGTATGGCGAATATAACTCAGCAATTAGTCTTGGTTTAAGCTCTTCAATCAAATAATCTATAGCTATTTTCCCAATCGATCTCAAGCCGGGAGAACCTACAACAACTGTAGGTTCTTTCACTACTGGTTCTTCGATATATTTCACCCAAGTCATCATTTCACCTTAAACGTAGATGTCTTTTGGCGGAGGGGGGACCGATTTGCGCATCTCTTCAGCCCAACGGCGTTCTAATTCTTCCGTTTTTTGAATGAAATCTTCAGCCAGTTTAGCCTCTTTTTCTAAAGGCTTCATATCTATCTTGATGCCCAGCATCTTAGCTAAAACTTCCAGCAATGTTTGGGCAGATTTCACGTCGGCTACAATTTGGCCTGATGGAGTCACGTAGCCAGGAGTTTCACTTAGCAAACAAACGCTTTTAATGTTTCTAAGTTTGGCAAGACCAAATAATAGTCCATTAGTCCCGCTAATACTCCCAGCATCCATCTGTAAAACTTCGAATTCTTTAAGCTCCTCTACTAGCTCTGGTTCGGTGGCAACTCCGTATACCTTTGGTTTTTCAACGTATTTGCCAGTTACGTAGGCTGCCAGTGCAAAGAGTTCTTTGACTTTGAACTTCTCAGCCCTGTTTAGAACTTCATTAGAAATCTCATATTGTCCTTCTGGAGAAACCGCTTGTGTGTTTCCAGTAAAAATTATTAGGTCATTTTTTGATTTGTCATCCTTCCAGTAATAGAATTCATTCTTTAATAGTTCTACAGTACCATCCTTCTTGATTAGAACGTAGGGTGGAAACGATGAGGAATAAAGTTCTTCGAATAGTTCTGCTTTCAATTCTTTGATCAAGTAGTCGGTTGATAGCTTTGCAACATGGCCTACTCCAGGAAGTCCTGTAATCATGTAAGGGTCCTTAAGTTCAGGTTCTTTGTAGATTTTGAATTGCACAGTCATAGAATCATAACCTTGGGCTTAAACATAACTTTTTGTATTAAAATTTGAAAGTATATTTGTTCAGTAAACTTCATTCAGTCATGGAGATGGAACGGACCTTAGACTCCTTCCTTCTCAGTTCTTGTGATCTCTACGTAAATCTTATCGCCTACTTTCAGCCCTGACTCCTCGTATTCTCTCATGTCGAGCTTTATCACAGTCATTGCTCCTCCCACCATCTGCCTTGATAAGCCTGAAAAGGCTCTTTGCAAATCCTTCATCAAATCTTCCATAGACGTAAAGCCCATGACTACGTGAGGACTAGAGCGGGGTTGCGATGCACTCTTTAAATCTCTAGGGTCGACAAGAGAGATGAGAACATAGGGTCCTCCATCGGGTGCAGCAGAGATTTCGGTGATCAAATACTCTTTCTTCAACATGATTCCTCCAGATATTAGTGATTTATGATGCCTATCAACTTTACTGTTGTGGGCAACAATCATCCAGTATGTGTTTATTCTCACATCTTTAACTCTCTTTCAAAAACCCAAAACTAATTTATTCTCTTATTTGTTTGATTATTAAAGACTATGTGGGGTTATAATTCTTGGAATCTGATGTCTTCGAGATAATCTCTGTGGGCAACGAACTTCTAATCGGAAAGACGTTGAATACGAATGCCCATTGGCTTGCAAAGATGATAACCGAACTAGGAGGATCTCTCAAACGTTGCACAGTCATCAGAGATGATGTAGACGATATATCATTAGCCGTAAAAGAATCCATGAAGAGAGGGGTAAATTGGCTAATTTTATCGGGAGGATTGGGACCTACTTACGATGACAAGACTCTTCTGGGCGTGGCTAAAGCATTGAACAGAAAATTGATCATTAAAGATGATGCCTTAAAGATGATAGAAGAAAAGTATGAACACATGGTCCATCATGGCACATTAAAGAAAGTCAAGCTGACCCCAGCAAGAGTAAAGATGGCTACTTTACCAAGGGGTTCTAGGGCTTTGCCAAACTCTGTAGGCACCGCTCCTGGAGTTTTGATCGATGAAGGAGGGAGAAAGATCTTCTGCCTTCCTGGAGTTCCTGCAGAGATGGAATCGATATTCAGAGAGAGCGTAATGCCTATGATGATGTCTGTAAGAAGATTTTACCATGAGAAGAGCGTTCATATAATGGGGATCTTAGAGTCAGATTTGGCACCTTTAATAGAAAAAGCTTTGGCAAATAATCCCTTGGTATACATCAAATCGCATCCAAAAGGTCATGGGGAGGGCATGTCTAAGATTGAAATTCAAGTAACAGCCACGGCTGAAGACATCTCTACTGCAAAGAAATGGGTCGAAGATAGTCTTGAACAATTGAAATCTATGATAATCGAGAATGGTGGGATGATGGATAAAGAGAGTACGAGTTGATTATATGAAAAGAGAGTATCCTGAATATCCTAGGGTGGGAGTTGGGGCATTCATAAAGAAAAATGACTCTGTTCTTTTGTTAAAGAGGGAGCATGAGCCGGGCAAGGGTAAATGGTCTCTGCCAGGAGGGATCGTAAATCTTGGCGAAAAGATAAGGGATGCAATAAAACGGGAAGTAGAAGAAGAGGTAGGATTGAAGGTAGATATAGTTAACATCGTAGACATCTTTGACAGCATCGAGTACGATGACAAAGGTAGAGCTCGCTTCCATTACGTGATAATTGGCTTTATAATGAAACCTGTAGGAGGAGAGGTTAGAGGCAGTGAAGAAGCTTCACAAGTCAAGTGGTTTAAGGCTGATGAGTTGAAAGATTTGGAGATAACAATTACTACAAGAAAGCTACTAAAAGAGGTGAATTTCTTAAAGGATTGATCTAATGATTTACACAAACAACTAAGTCTTCTTTGATAGCCACCACTCTAAATATTCGCTTTGCTCTCTTTTCTTCTTCTTGCGATCTTCCTCCTCTTTTCTAAGCTTATTCTTTAAGTCCAAAAGCTCTTCTTTAGTAACATATAAGCCACAATTTTTGCAGGAGTAATGTTTGGTAGAAATATCGTAGATCATAACCCCTCCACACTCTACACAGTATTGCTGCATCTTTATCACGATTCAGTGATACTGCCCTATTTAAAAAGTTAACAAATTAGATCTGATAATATAATCGCGAAAAAATTTTCGTATCGGAAATCAATGATGAAGTGAAAATCAAAATTCAATTAATCCATATATGAAAAATCGATGCTCTTCTAAATCTTAATCTTTTTTCAAATGCTTAAGAACGTTTCTGACTTACGTTTGCATAGCAATGTTGGGATATTTCTTTACTGTCAATGTTTGACATAAAATTCATGCCCTTAGAAATTGACAGCCCCAAATTTACAGTTTAAATCTATTCTAAGTGATGAAATTCTCTAAGCCTACTTCTCTAGCTATTTTTATGGTCTGTTCCGTCTCCTCACTATTTAGGCGTCTCCTTAATTCTGGTACTTCGTGGGCCCTCCAATGAGGTGTGTACTGCCACATAACATTAACTCTAACGTCTCTACCCAAATTCTTGGCTATCCATTCTACTATGGGTCTAAAGCAGCAATCTATGTGCTTAGGCAAAACCAGCATTCGAATTATCAGTTCTCCATGCTCCTTAGCAATGAGATGGTTTCTTGTGCAAGCCTCCCAGTAATTTGGCGCATCCGAGATTCTTATGGCGCAATCGTTATTGCCGTACTTGAAGTCTAGTAAGTAAACATCAGCCCACTCCGCCAATAGTTGTGCGGAGGGATGGCTATAGTAGCTATTGGAATTCCAAACAGTGGATATATTCTCGCTAATTCCTTTTGATACTTCCAGCCAGTGGTAAAGATAAGGTGTAGGTTCCCCTCCTACCATGTTCAAGTTTCTACAACCTCTGGCTCTCGCTATATCTGCTTGCCTAGCTACCGTCTCAAGATCATACAAAGTTCCTGCTTCGTACCATTGGCTTATGGTCCAGTTCTGGCAGTGAAGGCATCTCATGGTGCAACCTATCGTAAATACTGTGAATGATGGTACGAGTTCGGGTTCTTCACCATAATGATCGAACATAGTAGAGACAGGGAAGTTTGAATCACAGCCACAGTACTTTGTCTCATTTTTCAGCCTGTTTACAGAGCAAGCCCTCATGCAAAATGCGCATCTATCAAGAATCCTCTTAGCCAATTCTATCTTAAGGTCTAATAGGCTACACTTGGCAGACTCGTAAAGTTTTTTACTGCCTGAATCGATATCCTTCACATAATCCTTGAATTCCCCTAGCAAATTGTTGTGCAGCTTCCACATCCCAGCACCGTCCATATTTTGAAAGTCTGCAGGGAAAGTCTTCAAGAGCTTAAACTTTGCAGGCTTCTTATCGAACATTATGTCGAAGTATCTCGATAAGGATTTTCTACACTTCTCATCACGGAGTACGGAATAGGAGTCTGGGCGGAGGGCTCTCCACATTTAAACTACACCATGAATTGAATCGTTACTAACACATTTTGCTGTAAAGATCACTTATAAGTTCTTCTTAAGATTCATGTAGATATCAATAGAACCATCTGCTAAAAGCTCTAGTATTAGCATTGCCTAATATATTGATCTTAAATCCGCAGTTAGGGCATGTATTTCCCTTTGATAGATCGACTTTGAGCACGTCAAAGCCCATCCTTCTTATTATGGGATGTCTGCAATTTGGGCAATAGGTGTTCTCTCCCTCTCCTGGAACATTTCCTATGTAGACAAATTGTAACCCTTCCTCCTCTGCTACTTTCTTAGCATCAAGCAAAGTCTCAAAGGGAGTCGGAGGTCTATCAGTCATTTTATATCCAGGGAAGAATCTTGAGAAGTGTAAGGGGCAGTCTTTTCCAAGGTTATTCCCCACCCATATGGAGAGCTGTCTTATCTCATCTAAAGAATCATTTATGCCAGGGATTATCAAATTTGTAATTTCTAAATGAACCCCTTCTCTCTTCATCAATTTAGTAGCCAATAATACAGACTCTAGGTCTCCCTTGCAGTAAGTTCTATAGAAATTCTCCGTAAAGCCCTTTATATCGACATTGGCAGCATCTATAGAATTTACCAATGGCAAAAGCGCTTCCTCAATTATATAACCATTCGTGACCAATATATTGTGAATTTTGTTCTTTTTCGCAAGCTTTGATGTATCGTATATGAACTCGTACCAAAGCAAAGGTTCATTATAAGTATAAGATATGGATGATGAACCGGATTTGAGGGTTCTCTCGATTACCTCGTCAGGAGTGATCTCATTAACATAGACTTCTCCAGGGGATGCTTGGCTTATTTCCCAGTTCTGGCACCATGGGCAAAAGAACGTGCAAGATAGAGTTGATATTGAATATGTATCGCTACCAGGCCAGAAGTGGAACAGAGGCTTCTTCTCCACTGGGTCTATGGCCTCCGCTGTAGTTAAACCGTATATCAAAGTAAAAAGAGTGCCATTTCTGTTCTCTCTAACTCTGCAAACTCCTCTCTTTGAACTCTTAATTACACATGCTCTTGGGCATAGCTTACACTTAACATGATCGTCACTGAGCTTTGTATAAACCATGGCTTCCTTTTCCACGTCTTCACCTTCACTTCAATGAACCTAAATGGGATTTTATGCTCTTTAAATAGCTCTCTAATTCATTTGAATGCTTTTCTATTACATCAGGGCGACAAAAACCATCTTGGAAGCAATCTCTATGCAACTCATCGCGGATCCTCATGTATTGCTCCTTAATTTCGGGGGATATCTTTTCCAATGACCTCTTTCTCTCGAGAAGGCTTACAGGTCTCTTCATGCCCTTGCTTATTATCAGAGCATCGCTTGCCAAGGTTGCCGAAGTATGCGCCTTTTCAGCCATCTGCCTCAATTCTTTCTGCTTTAACGCCTCTTCCAAGTAGTATTCCGCCTGTCTTAGGTAGTAATTCACTTCCTTAGTTGTATCCTTCGGCTCTTCAGGCAAGCGTATCTGAATAATCAGGGTATCGTGGCTTTATAGAACTTTCGAACGATAAATAGAAAAAGCAGTCCGATTCAATCTTCTTTGGCATGGCTACATTTTCTCAAAAAGGATGGCTGATAGCTCCAGGGCCAGCATCGAGGGACTTGGCAATAAACATGGCCAAGGATCTTGGGGCTGAAATTGTGGACATAGAAGCAAAGCTCTTCCAAGATGGTGAAAGCTATTTTAGAATAATAAGCGATGTTAGGAATAAGAGGGTCGCAATAGTTCAATCGGCCTATCCTCCTACAGACAGGCATGTTTTACAGCTACTATTCCTAGCCCATAAGTTCAGTGAGGATGGGGCAGAGGTTCATGCAATAATTCCTTACCTTGCTTATGCTAGGCAGCACAAAGCATTCCTGCAAGGAGAGATAGTTAGCTTGGGAGTATTTGCCCATCTGATAAGGTCTGTAGGAGTTAAAAGGGTCGTCACAGTTGATATACATAATGTGGAAGGTCTAGGGTTCTTCTCTATGCCAGCATACAGCGTATCTGCCATTCCTCTCGTGGCTGAATACTTCAGCAAGAATTATGAATTAAGTGAAGCGATAGCAATATCTCCAGATTTTGGAGGATCGGTTAGAGTAGAAGCTTTTGCAAAGATTCTGAAGATAGACCATCTTTCCATTCCTAAAATGAGAGACAAAATCACTGGTGAAGTTTTATTCAAGGAAAAGGTTAGACAAGTTCAAAGTAGGGATGTAATCCTTGTCGATGACATAATAAGTAGTGGTAAGACTATGGAACTAGCAACAATGAAGTTGAAGGATTCTGGAGCTGAAAGGATTTTTGCAGCTTGCACTCATCCGTTGTTAGCTGGAGATGCCCTGGATAGAATCAAAAGAGCAGGTGTTGAAGAAGTCGTAGGAACCAACACTGTACCGAGCCCTGTAAGCAAGATAGACGTGGCTCCGATTTTATCGGATTATCTATCTACTCTATAGACCATGTTACTAGGAATTCTGTAATTGTTCATTGTGGATACGTAAAATCCATATGCACATCTTCAAGTTTCTTCGTCATAATATTTCCTTGCTCTCTATAACTTCTGAAGCAGATTCTGCAAGAAATGTTGCTATCGTGATTATTTTCAAAATAACAAGTAAGACTTACTCCGAAGGTCAGTTCATACCTGCAAAGTATGCTTGCCAAGATCAAAGTATCTATCCAACTATTATGTGTGCCGAAACTTCACGTATGTGTCACACATCCCTCCGCAAAATAGGGTTACCCGTAATGGATCAGCGCTCCATATCAGGATTTCACAAATCAATTATAGTCAATAGCCAAGACATAGATAGAGGAATGATGCATCAAAAAAGCAGGAGGATGATATGCACATCTGTAGTTACCCTGTTTGTATTATCAATGTTCTTCGCTTCAGTACCATTGGCACTTGCTGCACCATCTCTAACCCTAGATCCAACAAGTGGTCCTTCAGGAACTGCTGTAACCGTTACTGGAAGCGGATTTTTCTCCGGAATATACAGGGTGTACTTCGACAAAGATGGTGATGAAAGACGTGATTCGGGTGAACCATATAAAACCGTGAGT
>CAYMHC010000036.1:0-8558 GCA_964390155.1 uncultured Nitrosopumilales archaeon | reverse complement strand
TGCCAATATGGGTGAGCAAAGCAAACCTGTGAGTCTGTGAAGCCTATCACTCGACCTATAATACCCACAGAAGTGTGAGGGGCTAGTCCAATTATAATGCAACCTATAAGGTCTTCGGTGGAATTTGCATTATAATATGGTTCGCTTTTGTACAGGCTAACCAATAAATCGTCGATGAACCTCGATACTTTCAATAGATGCTGGCCAGCCTCTAAGGGCAAGATTACATCTTGGACGAAAATCTCCAAGAGCTGATCGTCCGAGCTGAGAGGGTTACCACGAATGTCTTTTTCATAGTCCAATCCTTTAAGCTTCTCAAGTGGAGTGCTTATTTGTGACGGTTTAAAGTGGGTCATTACAGCATTCGTAGCATCGAACCTTATAGTACCGTCTTTGAAAACGGATAAGTCGTACTTTTGACGCAGTATGCCCTTCTCCAGTCTCTCTGGGATGCGGGTGGTGCTTATGAGGCCTTTAACTCCTTTGAGTGGAGGAGAGGAATCGCATTTTACCCTAGATAGAGCTTCCTTTAGCTTTTCCTTGACAGGAAAAGCTATCTTCGAGTAAGGCAAGGCATTGGTTTTACATATAGGACATGCATCACCCTCAACAATTCTCCCACAGTTTGGGCATCGCTTCACGATCAATGTATCTCCTCCGCACCTATCACATTTAATGCTGATGGAGTTAGAGCCACATAAAATGCAGACCATGTTTACAATCTCAATATTCACAAATTCTTGCTTCGATGCTTGGATTATATCTCTCTTTGGACCTCCTATTATTCCCACAGGAAAGAGGGAGTGAACAGGAGGTTTCATCTTTCTTAGCATAGCCTTCTCCGGACGACCTATACGTAAACCCACAAAGGCGGATGACTTCCTCTTAATGGGTACGCGAGCCAGTGAAGATAGCAGTTCAGTGACGTCTTTCCAGCCTGTGACCAATCTGGGCTCGGAAGTAAGACCTAAAGTCCTCATGACAGAACAAGCAGGCTCTCCTCCAATGACAATTTCATCTTCGATTATTTTGTGGGGAATACCTATATTCTCTAAGATTGATTTTATCTCCGGTTTCTTAGGTGCAGTTATGACGTAAGAGTCGCTATCGGATAATAGAGTCAAGCTCTGCCTTAGAGTAATTATTTCGGATGGTGATGCAATGTCCCAATAAAAGAGATGACTAGGATGGAGAGGTATCCCAAGCTTGCTACTAAGGTCAAAAGCCTCGGAGGCATTTGGGAAGTTATGTGAGGGATCATTTATTATCTCTTCTAAGCGATCCAGATTCACTCCAATAGATTTTGCGCATTCGTTTATAGAGCTGTACTTTTCTCTTATTGCTAGCATTAAATCCTTTATCCACCATTCTTCGACGTAGCCAGAGGGGACCAGTTTCACATTGTTTTCAAGAAAATCCCCAAAACTCACTAAGACGTCCCCTAGATAAAGGATTTTAGTGATTTTGTTTTTGATTCTAATTGCTTGATCTAGGCTTCTGATCCTAACTACGGATTCATCTATCAATTTAACGATGGGAGGTTCTATCGTATCCACAAAGGCTACTGTGGCAGCCTTACTTGGCATGTCTAGCTTCACTTGTGTGCCAACGACTAAAGGATAATCCAATATCGTAGCTACTGCAGGGTGAATCCCTACAGTTGATAGGCCTGTGTTGTAGCATCTACCATACCTTAATCTAAAGCCACCTGTCTTCTTTGGGAAAGACAAAACTGGTCGACCCGAAATCACTTCTTCAAAATGTGTACTCTCAACATGTTCTTCCAAATTTTGTTGCTTTCCACTTCTAAGCTCAGACAACCAGCCCCAATCGCTAATAGATAATTCGTTTACAAGCTTCAGTAATTTTCTCGATCTGCCTATCACACCATCGTTAAGTACCCTCAAAGCACCACCTCTTACTCTGTCTGTTGAGATCCTATTCAAACCTCTATGAATGACCACCTCAACAGGATCTGTCTCAACACCATCTATCTCAACAGGAAGGTGCAAGAGCACATGTCTAATATCATCTTCAGAAACCCTGAACTGAAAGTTGCCAACCTCTCGCTCATAAATCCTTAGCTCTTCTATGAAACGACCTACTTCATCTTGTCCCCAAGCATTCGGTCTATAATTGTCAAGACCTAGAACCTTTCGAATGTGATCCGCTATCACAAGTGTGAAGGCTGCTTCTGTACCACCTGCGGAACGAATAGGACCAGCAAAATTTATGGCCGCGTAGCCCGTTCCATCATCATTCTTCTTAATATTCACAGAAGAAATCCCTTGTATTGGAGCCACTGTAATTCCATCGGTAACTACAGCAAGGCCTATACGCACGCCAAAATCCAAAGCCTTTTCTTTTTCAAAAAACCCGAACTTGCCAAGGGCAACCTCTTCCGCTAGACTCAAAGCTATATTTTCTTTGTTATGAGTTAAGAGAAGTTCTCTAAGTCTTTTAGCGAGCCCAGGAATAGGTATTAAGTATTCTATCCTTTCGGCTAAATCGAAGGCTATCTTAGGCTCCACTTCTAGTTTCGGGTCTTTCCCTTCAATTCTAGCTCTAGATGACAGAGCGTACTGAGAATATAAATGATTTAAAAGCTTTCTATGATATTCAATATATTTCTCAGGAAACGGTGCTAGGGTCTTTATCCGCTCAAGAATTTCGTTATTTAGTGCCACAGGTTGGTTCTTTTTGAATGAATTAATAAAAGCTTTGTCCAGACGGTCGGATATCTCATTCTCTGATTTTTGGGAGGAAGCCAAGATCATTTGAGTTGAGTTATTGATGTGATTATAGTAAATCACGATTTTGTGACCGTTACTAGGTCACGAAATATCACAAATCATTTACTCCTTCTTTGTATAAATTCGAGCAAGAATGAGATGGCGCCACATATTTGGCTTAAACTTTGTTTTACTCTCTGCAAACTTACTTCTAAACTCTACGCATTTCTTGCAGGTATGATGAGAAACATCTGAAGGGCCGTCACAGTCCCCACAGTTAAGCAAAAGCGCTTTTTCACTTTTGAGCTCTATGAGTAAATACTCCTCAGAATCAAAAGATGCCTCAAAATCTGGCCATTGATCGTAAGCCTTTGGAAGGTCGAGCCAGTATTTTAAACTTGTAAAGAAGCGCTCAAAAGAGGGCATCTTACCGCCTC
This sequence comes from uncultured Nitrosopumilales archaeon, assembly GCA_964390155.1. Lineage (GTDB taxonomy): Archaea > Thermoproteota > Nitrososphaeria > Nitrososphaerales > JACAEJ01 > CAYMHC01. The sequence continues at coordinate 5,389 of CAYMHC010000036.1, read as the reverse complement.
TTATTCTTTATTCCTTCGACTATCTCTTTAAGCTCAGGCATGAAGTTTCCATTCTCCAACAAAGTTCCTACTACTATAATGTCGGCACCAGCCTTAGCTACTTCGATAGCATCCTCCACTCTCCTTATTCCACCTCCCACAATCAAAACGCCATCAAAAACATCACGAACTTTAGAGATGATAGGCGAAGACACGTGTGACGTCACGCCAGACCCTGTCTCCAAATAAACAAACCTCATCCCCATGTACTTTGCTGCAAGAGCGTACATGGCCACCAATTCTGGTTTATTTGAAGGTATTCCTCTTGCTCTTCCTACGAAACCTATGGCCCCTCCTTCCCCTATCACTATGTACCCCATAGGAATGGCCTCTAAGCCGTATTTCTTTACTGAGATGGCGCCCAAAGCCTGAGCTTCCGTTATGAAGTATGGGTTATCAGAGTTCAATAGAGAGCTAAAGAGTATTGCATCAGCATTTGGTGATATGCCTGTGATATTACCTGGGAACAAAATCACAGGAATTCTGAGCTCTTTTTTAATCCTTTTTACAATATCATCCAGTTCTAGTTGATCGATGGCTGTAGAACCACCCACTAGGACGCTTTTAACACCACAGTTTTCAGCATTTAGAGCAACCTTCATAGCCGTTTCAGGGGATATACTTTCCGAGTCAATTAGAGCAAAGGAAATGGTACCATCTTTAGACATCTCTTCTCTAAGGTATCTCTCGATTTTTCCCATCATTTTTGAAACAGCCTTCCGGACATGAACTTATCCACAAAATCGTTATAGATGTCTATAGCTTGCTTTTTTGTTTCTAATAGATAATCGTATTTTAAGCCGCAGCTTCCACAAACTATCTTCGCAATGTTGTCTTCTTTCAAATATACTTTAACAGATGCCACTCCACACTGTGGACAAGTGTAGACCTTAGGGAGAGTTTTCTTCACAATCTTCATTAAACGCCGTCTTCTTCTTCCCAACAGCAATCCTTTGTTATGTCTAGAAATCGTTAGATAAATCATTTTACTCTGTCTTATTTTCTGTAGTTTTCTGATTTTCGAACAAAAACGTCGAAATTATTCACTTAAATTTAGAAAATGGGAACTTTTTCATTTTATTTAGAGTAATTTCAATCTAAAAATCAAGATTATCGTTCCGATAAAATTATACGATTCTGTATAACAATTAGACATATGATAACATCAAGGTTGGAGGCCGACCCGATACTCAGATACCTTTTTGAGAGGTCGTCATTCACTCAAGCGCAACTCGATACATATTTAATCAATTGTGCTACAGCCAATGAGAAAGCACAGTTAAAAGACAAGATAACTATGAGAGACAGGAAAAAGGTTAGCAAAGGGGCCTTTATCCGCACATTAAGGCAAGCCCAAGGTAATTTGAAAAAATCTGTTTTTACCTTGATCTTATCTGAGTACTTGGGCTTACTGGAAGACGAGTCAATGGTTAGATTATCACAAGTAAGCACCCTGTTGAAGGGAGCCGGAGAGGTTATATCAGGAACAGAATTGCCGAAAGTTGTAGGCGTTCTCGAGAGCATAGTTGAGACTTTATCTGGAGGAAAGAAAAAGTGAATTTCAGATTGATTGTCCAAAATTCTAGGTGAATGGAAAATGTTATTTACTTTGTTGTGATATTATTCTGTGTTATCATGGCTTTGGAAGATGTTGTGATAGTCACAGTAGCAAGTGTCACATTATTTGTATCTATATTTGTCTCCGCTTATTACCTGCCAAGAGTTAGGAGGATTACCAAAGAACAAAGGGACGCTAGCGGGATCATTAAAGGGGTTCTATCCGAGCTTCGGGACAGGTTGAGCCAGCAGGATCAGAAGATATTGGACCAACAGGTCAGGTTGGATGTCATAGAATTGAAGTTGGACCAGATGAGCAAAGTTCCACTTAAAGAAGAGAAAGGGGCCGTTGGAGTCCATGAAGTCTCGGATAACAGAAGGGTTTTGGAAGAAGTTAAAGAGTTGTTGAGAAACTTAGGCAAAAGCGAGTTCAGTTCTAGCAAAGTCAGAAAAAAGGTAGAAGCCAAGGAGACTAGTACAGTGGAAGGGTTAAGTCCAACTGAGAGTTCGGTACTTAGGTCGTTGATGGAAGAAGCACAAACTCCAAAGCAGATTCAACAGAAAATCAACAAGTCAAGAGAGCATACAGCTAGGCTCATGAAAAGGTTGTTCGAGCTGGGCTATGTGACCAGAGAGGAGAGGAAGAAGCCCTTCGTCTATGAGATAACTGAGAAAGGAAAGGAGTTAATGGGGAGAGAATAATTCTTGTGTGAATTGTTTGTGAAAATTCCCCTCATTCGTTCAATTCTTGACTATCGAGTCCATCCGGGCCGAATTTTCGCTCGATAATCTGTTATTCTTGAGTCGGACACCCCTTTATTTCCATTGGAGATTTTCTAAGGTCGATTTTATCTACGATTTTTCTAGTGCGTTGTGAACTTGTGTTAAGTCCAAATAACATCTCATAACCCAGTCAACAACGTTTAACCTCTTGTTCACTTATTCACACAGATAATCTTATAATTCGAAATTTGCGTTTACGATTGACTTTGCCCAAAAGAAGAATTAAGATAGAGTTTGATGATGGAGAGGGTGGGAAATATGCAATATCGATGGAGGGAACCGTCTCTAGGGAAAAAGTCCTGAAGGTCATAGACATGGCCGAAATGGTGGAAGGAAAGGGTGAAATCAATCAACAAGTAGCTTTCTCGAAAGATACAACTTTCGGTCGCCTTTACGCTCTTATTGGGGAGAAGTTCACCTTTGGGTCCTTCACCTCTACAGATGTTCTAGAGGCCTATGAGGATGAGTGCAATACTCCTATAAGGCTGAGCATTATATCGACTTATCTACAGAGATTGACAGAGAAAGGATTGTTGACTAGAAATAAAACGAATTCAGGATGGGCGTATCGCAGAGCTCCACTAAACTTGCAACGTTAAGTTTGAATTTAGCCTCCCACCCCTATTCTTCCAATGGAATGTACAGCAAGTAAGATCCCTCTGAATGAAAGAAGTTTAACATGATGGTCTAAGATTGTTGATTTATTTTCAATTAAGTCCATCCTTCAAAGCTAGAACGGTCTGAATCATTATTTTTAATGCAACAATTTTAATAGCAAACCGGTCTGCAGTGGAAGGAAAGGGGTGGGCGTGAGATAGCGAATGATCAAAGAAAAGATCTCCTAGATGAAATCTTCACCAAAGCTTTGTCGGGTAGGTTCTTATACAAAGACCGTAACGCTTTAAGATCTGACTACCTTCCCTCCAAATTACCCTTCCGTGAAAAGCAAATAATATCGATAGGTGAGGCCCTTGCTCCCCTTCTTCATGAATCGAAATGTTCTAACCTTCTTGTCTACGGTAAGACGGGCACTGGTAAGACCGCCGTCACTAAATATGTTCTCGTGAGATTAGAGGAAAAGGCCTCGAGGCAGGGTTTGAAAATAAAGTTCACTTACTCTAACGCGAGGATGGCCGGCACAGAGTATAGGGTTCTCTCTGACGTAGCACAGTCTATCGGATTGTCGATTCCTTTTACTGGGTTGGCCATTAGCGAAGTTTTTGGGAGGATCAAATCAGCCATAAATTCGTCAACGTTGAAAGTAGTACTCGTGATGGATGAGATCGACTTCTTAGTTAGGAACTATGGCGACAATCTTCTTTATGAACTCACTCGCGCAAACGAGCAGCTCCCTCAAGGGTATCTATCTATCGTAGGCATATCCAATGATCTTAAATTCAAAGAATTTCTCGATCCAAGAGTGTTAAGCAGTTTGAGTGAAGAGGAGATAGTCTTCCCGCCCTATACAGCAGAAGAACTAAGGGCGATTTTATATGATCGAGCTAAGATGTCCTTCATTCAAGATGCCATAACGGAAGCATCGATAAATTTATGTGCTGCCCTAGCGGGCTCTGAGCATGGCGATGCTAGAAGAGCTTTAGACCTCTTGAGAGTCTCTGGCGAAGTGGCGGAGAGGGAAGGAGCTACGAGGGTTGAGGAGAAGCACGTGAGGATGGCCGTTCAAAGGATCGAGCAGGATCGCATGGTGGAGGCCCTAAGGTCTTTACCCCTCCATGCTAAGCTCTTGTTGTGGAGCATAGTTTCCTCGGGGGAGGCCAATTCTACAGGTGAAGTTTACGGTCGCTACTCTAACATGTGCCGTAAGATTGGTATAGAGTTATTGACACAAAGACGAGTAAGCATGCTTCTTAGTGAACTCGACTTGCTAGGCTTAGTGGCCACAAACGTGGTCAGTAAAGGCCGTTATGGGCGGACTAAGAAAATCAGTCCCTCTGTTCAGCTACAGTTTGTTAGAGAAGTCTTCTCGGAAGACCCCATTCTAAGTTCAATATTATAACGATAACTTTGACATACCAACAAAATTCCTTAGAGTGACTTCCAAAGTTGCCAAGTTTACTATTGGTGCTATGCCTGGAGTAGGGTTGAGGCCCATATTCAATTGGTAACGTGTCTGGCCCTGCCAAGTTCCAGAATTAATCAAAAGAATGTTTCGGTAAGTGTTAACATCAACGGTATGGACATGCCCTGCATGGAAGATGTCTGGCACTTCCTCTATTACCAAGAAATCTTCTTTTTCTGGAGCTATGGGCGTCCTTTCTCCGTATATGGGAGCTAGATGCCTAGCTTTCAGCAGTATTTTCATGGCTAATGAAGGCCTTGTGAAGCTAAGTCCGGGAATCATAGCAACAACATCGTCTAGACTTCTTCCATGGTAAACGAGCAAATTCACGCCATGTAAGTTCAGATAGGCCGGATTACCGAGCATTTTTACATTTTCCATAGAGTAAAACCGGTCGGCATACTTCCTAGGGATGGCTGGTTGTGGTAGTGCTTGCCTCGTTGAGTCATGATTCCCAGGGATTATGAATATTTGAATGTGTCTTGGTATCTTTTCTATCAATTGAGCCGCTTTCTTATATTGCTCATAAATATTGGTCTCTTGAAGCTCTTTATCTTGGTACGGATAAATACCTATACCATCTACCAAGTCGCCACCTATTATAATGTACTTTAGTCTTCTTACTATCAGATCGTCACCGAGCATCCCATTGAGCCAAAGTAGAAATCTTTCGAAGACGTCTGTAAGAAAGGTCTTGCTCCCTACATGTAAATCTGAAGTAAAAACAGCATAGACAACTTTCTTTGATGTATTCGGCAAACGGTCAGGTATGTCTGGTGAGTAGACTTCCTTAGCTATTGCCAGTCCTCTTTTACTGAACTGCAAGTCTAGAATTACCAATTGATCAAGGCAGATTTCTGCGGCTCTCTTTTTGACTGGGTCTTCTAAAGCGACAGCCTTGGTCTTGCCACTTTCATCATCAATTGTAAG
>CAYMHC010000035.1:0-8598 GCA_964390155.1 uncultured Nitrosopumilales archaeon | reverse complement strand
GTGCAAAATCTTATATATAAGCTTTACGCTTAGAAGTACGAACAAGCATCACTTCTATCATGCAAAGTATTTATTGCCTGGATTTGTCAAACTGAAAGAAAACGTTAAATCTTGTTACTCATCTTATCTTTGGAATCGGATTGGAATTCAAGATAGTTAAGATAGAACCTCTTGAGGGCACGAACGTAATCATTGGGCAGAGCCATTTCATAAAGACGGTAGAAGACATCTATGAGGCTTTAGTGAACTCAGTCCCAAACATGAAGTTTGGTTTGGCCTTTTGCGAATCTTCTGGCAAGTGTCTTGTTAGGCATGAAGGGAATGATGAAGAACTAAGAAAACTAGCCTCAGAAACCGCTCTCGAATTAAGTTCAGGCCATGTTTTCGTAATCTTCATGAAGAATGCCTATCCTATCAACGTATTGAACAGGGTAAGGGAAGTACCCGAGGTCTGCGACATCTATTGTGCAACTGCAAATCCTGTCGAAGTGATTATTGCCGAGACGGATCAGGGCAGAGGGATTTTAGGAATTGTGGATGGCTTCAAATCAAAAGGAATAGAAAAGGAAGAAGATATTCAATGGAGGAAGGACCTTCTTAGGAAGATAGGCTATAAACTCTAGTCAACAAATCGAAAAGACTTCGAAACTATAAGCCGAGGATGAAGACGCAGACAGAATTCAATCTCATATGTGAAGAATTTATTGAACTTTTATGTGCTCTTTTTTGTAGTTACCTGCTATTAGGGTCACTAAAGAACCAGATTTAATAGAATCATCTGGATTTACGAAAAGTATGAAAGCATAGTTGCCAGATTTTGGGTTTTGAGTCATCAATCGTCCTATCTTTGGTACAGCTGCAACCGTTGCTATCTTTCCCGTGCTTTCATCCATCAGATAGATTTGACTCGCTCCTTTCATCTTCTCATTTGCCTTGAATCTCACATCTACTAGGTCTCCAGCTCCGCTTAATCGTGCTAGAATGGAACTTTGAGAAAAAGAAGGTGGAGGAGTAGGTTCTGCTTTGCTTTTCCTACCCCTTTCCTTAGAGTTGTTCAAGGCCAACTCATTGTGGTATGAGTGCGAAAGGTATTGCCGGCTTTGCAGTAATCGTTGCTGCTTTGTCAACTCTTACTAAGGTAATTGCTCCACCAGGATAGACTCCATTGTTTGTGACCTTGTAGTCGTCATGGACATGCCAGAGGTAGAATAATGGGTAGCCCCTTAAGAAGCCTGGTGATTGAGCAGGTGGGGGTGCAGAGTTGGGTACCATTCCAGTTGCTATTGTTGGAGTTTCAGCAACCAATGGGAGCACGGTGCCCCATTCAGGGCCGAAAGGAGAATAGAAGTTGAAAGGTGGAATCGTTGGGGCAGCAATGGGGTATGGTGGTGCGGGATAGCCTCCTTCCCCGGGCGCAGGATCTGTATTCAAGAATCCATAAACAGTTGGGCTTATTGCGGCTTTGTCTGGATAGACAGATATGAGATCGTAGGTCTCACCTGAAAATATTCCTTGAGTGAAGACACCCTTTCTCTGATCACTGCTGGTGCTGAACATTGGAATCATATTTGGGTCAGTTACTGGAACCCATGCTTGAGTGTCCTTCCCTACTACCATGGGCATAACTCCATGGAAGTGCATAGGCTGAGCTTGATAGCCCATGTTGATCATCCTGATCAGTATTCTTTCGCCAATTGCTGATGTCGAAGCAGTGGCTGGTACAATTCCTGCGCGGACATAGGTTTGTACTGGTTGCCTTGGAATATTATATGTCCCTGCTGGTGCATTCGTCGGATTCACAACTGGAGGATAGTATGTAAGCAGAGTGTCAGTTAGGGGCGCAGTGCCAGCTTGGTAGCCAGCGGTGTACTTACCAGGAAGGGCTGTATCAGGAAAGGCTCTACCATTCAGAAGCCAATAGTTCGGTTTATAGTCGACAGGGTTAAAGCCAGCTATTCCTCCTGCAGGTGCACCTGGCGGCTTGTAGAGGCCATCGTGCCATCTTGTGTCTATCTCGCTCAGAAGCAGGATTACTTCTTGATCAAACTCCGTTTCTACAGCTCCATATGCAGCGCCGCCAGTAGTTGATGTGCCGTATTCCTTTGGATAGATCCATAGAGGGCCATACATACCCATTTGGACGTGCTCAGAAGCCTCGACATGGCAGTGATACATGTAGGTACCAGGCCTTTCACAGTACATCCTGTAGGTGAATGATGCTGTGTCCGGAGCAGCGCCGGGCATCCACATAGGTACGCCGAAAGATATCTCTGGAATTCCATCAAGGTACGTCGGTTGATGTACTCCATGTAAATGGATTGTGTGGGGATCGGGAATGTTTACGTATTGGAATCCAAGGTTGAAGAGGGTTATCTCTAATATATCGCCTTCAACTCCCCATATAGGAGGAGCTGGAAGCTGCGCCTTACCCAGCATAATGGGCTTTTTGGTCGCTGGGTCGATCCAGTTCCGATCTGCAAAAGGATCTCCTACAGGAAGATTGGGGTCACCTAGGGGCCTTGTATCACTCAAGGGTTTTGCAAAGCCGAATATGTATACTGGTCTGTGAGCCCATCCTCCTATTTTGGGATTGAAAGGGCCCGTTGGAACGTTTATGACGCCATCGGTTGCGTAGAGAAAGTACTTCCTTGTGGTTGATATATATGTACCCGGAGGTGGTATGGCTCTTGCGACTGGAATACTTGCTCCACCTTGACTTCCAAGTAAGCCAGAGGGACTTACAGAAAAGCTTGAGATCACCGCGGTTCCTGCTGCTGCAACTCCTGCAGCCTTTAGGAAAGTTCGCCTTGATATCTTCTTACTTCCAAGTTTTGTCATTTTCAGGATGATTATATAACATATATAATATAAACATTACGCCGTTATAACAATGACCTGATCATTACCTTCTGCCGCAAGGTTTGAAATCAGTCCCACAAGTACCGCCTCTCCAGCCAGTATCCGTAACACTGTCGTAAGGATGAAGGCGAAAGCAATTTTCACACTCAAAATTTATGATGAGCCGAAAGTTTACGCCGAGAATTATGAGACTATAACTTCACAGAAAACAAGAAAGTAATCCTTTTAATTCAATCAATTGGAAGTCTTGCCAAGAGATTATGGAATCGAGAAGAGAGAGTAAGGCTGATAAATTGGCTGAATTGGCTAGGAGAAGAGGATTCTTCTGGCAAGCATTGGAAATCTACGGCGGAGTAAGTGGCTTCGTATCTTTTGGAGAATTAGGGGTGAAGCTCAAGGACAAGGTAGTAAGATTGTGGAGGGATTATTTCATTCATAATCATGGCTTTACAGAAGTCGATACCCCTTTGATAGCTCCATATGTCATATTCGAAGCATCAGGCCATGTAGGGAGTTTCAAGGACCCCATAGCTGAGTGCTCAAAGTGCCATAAGAAGTTCAGAGCGGACCATTTGCTGATAGAGTTTGATCGCCATGTCTCAGAAGGCATTGGCTTAGAGGATATGGAGTTAGAGATAAACAAAGGAGATGTAAAATGCCCAGAATGTGGAAACGTAAGATGGAGTTTAGGGTACTTTTTAACCATGTTCAGGACAACCATAGGACCCTATGGGGAAAATGAAGGCTTCATGAGGCCCGAGACCGCCCAAGGAATTTTCACAGAGTTCAAGCGACTCCATGAAATATCTAGAGGAAAGATACCCCTTGGCGTTGCCCAGATAGGAAAAGCCTTCAGGAATGAAATCTCTCCGAGGCAAGGTGTCATAAGGTTAAGAGAGTTCTCTATGATGGAGGTTGAGCTCTTTTTTGATCCTTTGAACCCCAAATGTCCATTCTTGGATCAAATGGAAGGCGAACAGCTTAGAATACTGACAGAAGATTTGGTTGAAAAGGATATTGAAGAGCCCCTAATAATCAATGTGAAGGATGCTTTGAGTAAAGGAGCGATAAAGCAGGAATGGCTTGCCTACTTTATGATTTTGTCGAAAAGATTCTTAAGAAAGCTAGGTGTACCTGAGGACAAACAAAGGTTTCGTGCAAAGCTCCCAGGTGAGAGGGCCCATTACTCAGCTCAGACTTACGATCATGAGGTACTCTTCGACAAGTTTGGATGGGTAGAAGTATCTGGTCATGCTTACAGAACAGATTATGATCTATTGTCTCATACAAAGAAAAGCACTGTCGATTTATCCATCTCAGTGCAGTTGAAAGAACCAATTAAGGTTAAACGCTTGAGAATGAATATTGATGCCAAGAAGTTGAAGGAAATTTTTCCAAATAAATTCAACGATATAATGAAAAGATTGAAGGAAATGAGCCCGGAAGAAGCAAAGAGAGAAATAGAGCTTGATGGAGCAATAGTTGTTGAGGGTTACAAATTACCTTTAGGGGCAACTGAATTTTTCTATGCTGAGGAAGAGGTCAAAACAAGGCGCTTTATCCCTCATGTAGTGGAACCTAGTTTCGGGATTGAGAGATTGATCTACGCAACCCTTGAGCATGCGTACTGGGAGAAGGAAGAACGAGCGATACTTAGAATTCCTCCACGCCTTGCTCCTATCCAAGCAGCCGTTTTTCCACTAGTCTCGAGAGAACAATTGGAGGTGAAATCTATGGCAATATGGGAGGATTTGAGGAGAGAAGGAATAGATACCATATATGATGACTCTGGTTCAATAGGAAGAAGATACTCTAGAGCCGATGAAATAGGCGTGCCCTTCTCCATAACAATAGACTATCAGACTCTTGATGATGATACGGTAACCGTAAGAGATAGGGATACGTGGGATCAGAAGAGGGTAAAAGTGAAGGGCCTCCCACAGTACATCTTAGGACTTTTACGCTTTTCTGATCCTTAATCTACGACAAACTTAACCTATCAAACTAACATGAAGAAGAATAGTGCCAAAAGAGCTCCGGTGAGGGTAGATAGGAAGTTCACCACGTTATTATCTATGAAAGTTATTCCTTTCAGTTTTCTAACAAACTTGCTGCAATGCTTTGAGCTTTCTGTTATCTTTCCACATTTTACACATAATCCAACTCTTTGAATAGTAGCTCCAAGAACGCTATCCATAATGGAACCTATCATTCCTCCTAAGGTTACAATGACCAATATCGTCATAGGTGAAAAATCTTCAATAATCTTAAGTATCGCTGCCGTCATCCCTATAGCAAACGATGCGAGGAAGGCAGCCGTTGTCCCAATAAAGGTCACACCACCAGATGTTCCTTTTGGTACTTTCTTATTCAAATTGGTTATAAGTCTGGGTTCTTTCTTGCTCAATAATCCTATTTCGGTAGCCAGGGTGTCGGCTGCAGCCGAAGCCATGGCGCCAAGGAAGGCTCCTGCATAAATTCCTCCACCAAAACGGAGTTCCATCATAGAAAAGAAAACAGCAGCCCCTCCGTTCGCCAGTACATTAGGCCAGCTCCTCGCCCCTCCCTTTTCTTGAGCAAAGCCGAGTTTCTCCTTGTAATTGTACCTAAACTTTGTGAACTGAGAAGAAATTACAAAGAATACGAGCAAAACAATAAACCAGTAAAGACCGCCACCAAGAAGAATCATATATCCTATAAATATGGAAGCAATGAAACCTCCCAAGTCTACGGCCTTGGCTTTAAAGGCCACGAACCCAAGAGTAACAACAACTAAGAAATAGATCATTGCTTCCATGGCTGTATAAAACATGACTAGCCGTCTCGATAATTAGAATAAGTACTTCAAATACTTTTTTGTCAATATTTGATTATATTTTGCTTAATGCTTCTAACAATGAAGCCTCGTCAGGCAGGGACGATAGCGCTAGGATTATTCTCTCTTTCTCAGCCAGGTCTATAGCTAGAGGATCAACGACCTTTGGTCCGTGAAGAATCACCATTCTAGGCTTCAATTGTGATACCCTAATTGCAACGAGAGGCGATCTTCCTAAGCCTACCCTCGTAAATATCAGGGCTCTTTCCGTGGTGGCGCCAAAGATTCTAAAAAAATCAAAGCCCGATAGGGCATATATTGCTCTTATACTGTCAAGTATTGTGTAGCCGTAAATATCAAACTTAAGGTAATCTTCACCCTTCAGAACCTCTCCTTTGACCAGTTCAATTATTGAACTTGCATGAACAGGCTTCCTAAACTCTCCTATGGCAATTATTGCAGATCTATCTTTTGACTCCATGCTCCCATCAAGAATGCGCTCGTGATCTCTATCCAATTTTATGAGTGCCCCAAGATACCTCTTTATGAAAACTACGCCAGGTGAGCAGCGCCTCCCGCTCTCATAGTCACTCAATACAGAAGGAGATACCTTCATCTCTTTTGCAAGTTTGATCTGTTTTATTTTGAGTCTTTTTCTCCAAGTTTTAAGAGCATTGCAAGGATCAGGGTTTACCACAACATTTCCGGCCATCTTCGCAAGAACCTCATTAGTATCGGAAAACATCAAGTCATCAATCTGCGATTATGGATATTAAACTTTTTCAATTAATTGTATACTTTCTTCAAAGTATTCTTTGCATAATCCTTAAAGAATAAGTTCGTTTCTCCTAGGGTGAGCATATCAGTAGGCTTTACTGAAACTATTATTGGCAGGTCGTTAACAACCCTTCCTAATATCATGCAAGTCCTTGGTGGCAGAGTTTTTGCAATAGATTTTATTGTATCTGTGTCAGCCGTAGAAGCTCGAGAGATGGTCTCAAGATCGACGTCATTCGTGAAATTAAATATGAAGAGATTATCCGCCTGTCTATAGATACAATCTTTTATCGCATCTGGCTGGTTTGTTATGAAAGTTGTGAAAACCCCGAAATGTCTCATCCTAGTAACGATATCATCCCAATACGTATCTCTAAGATAAAGGTGTGCCTCTTCTGCAAACAAGAAGATGGGCGGGATTTTGTTTCCTTCGAGGAGATCGACAATCTTGCTCAATATCAGCTCTACAGATATTTTCCTCACTTGAGATTGGAGGCGGCTGAGAGATATTATAAAAACTCCTCCTTTCTTGAATCTTGAAAACAAATCCTCGAATTTTATCGAGTCTTCATGATTATCAGAAAAAAGGTGAGAGGAGAGCATAGTGTGATACCTTGAGAATAATGCATCTCTGATGAATTCGTTACATCTCCACTTTTGAATAGCTTCCCCGAGATTGTTCATTCTCAATGAGCCTTGGGCGTCTAATAGTTCCCAAATTCTTACGAACTCTCTCAACGAAGCCCCAGGTATGTCCAAAGCATGCTGAAGCATGTTTAGCATGCCCGACAAGCCTATGTAATCAAGAGTGAAGCGCAAAGTGCATCCCGGTGTGAGGCTTATAACTTTGTCACAAATTGAATTCGGTTTCCCATCTTTATTCCATCCTATCCCTCCGTACTCGTCGTTTAGATCAAATACGATTATGTATGCACCACATTCAACTAACTTGCTGACGATCAATTTAGCCAGATGAGACTTTCCCGTCCCTTTTTTGCCAGTGATTATGTTAAGCCTCCCATCCAAAGCCTCAGCATTCACCTGAAACCCCTCCCCACTATTCGTGATTCCTATTGGTATTGTCCTGTAACCTTCTCTTTTTGTAAGAGAAAACAGCTCAGCAATGGATAACTTATTAGCTTTCGCCGTTACCCTTGATGGAAGCCAAGAGGCATTTAGGGTCAAATGGTTCCCATTGGCAATTCCCCTTATCTTACATCTAATCAACTTCATATCTCTGATAAGGTAAGATATAGTCTTAATCTCTAAGGGATCGTGCTCTATTCTTTGGGCTGAGTTGTTCAATACTTCCTCCCTTACAAGATCGTTCATAAGTTCGGGCCAGTCTAGATAGGATTCGTCGTAGACCTGTACTACCATTCTCAAACCTTGCATCTTATCCTCAATGAGAATGTATTCTCCACGCGATAATTCTTCATTTGGCAGTGCTAAAAGAAGAACTTCATTTCCAGATTTTTCTATGATCCTCATTTTTATGCACCCTTCCTTAGAGATCCTACTCTAAGGCTACCCAGTACGATCTTGCGGGGATCTTCTGCTGGTAATTCTCTCACGTTGAATTCTTTTACAAGGTAGCTTTTGATAGATGTGTCCTCAGAGCCTGTAAATATAGAGAGATGATGGGCTAGCCTTAGGGATTCTGGATATCCTCTGAAGAATGAGTCGTTATACCTTACCCTTGATAGCGTCTCATCAAATTCATCATCAAATTTGCCGACATCGACTCTAAAGACCAATCCATCATTAGTGAACTTCACAAGTATGGTGTGACCTTCGACTCCCTTAAACATGGAGCTTACAAGTTGATGAATATCCGAATAAACAGGCGCATTTCCTATCGATTGAAGCCTTCCTGAAAGCTTGTTCAAAATTCTGTATCTTGAGGATTTCGAAACCCCGATAACTCTATTATCGTTTCTTTCTGCTAGATCTAGAATATCCAAGAGACTGGAGCCTTTTGCCTCAAAGATGGAATTCCTCAGAGAGCCATCTATAATAATAATCCCTCTTGAAAGTCTTTGGGCCAACTCCATCGCAAAAGCCCTCTCCAACCTTGTCCTTATCATAGCTTTAGCTAAAGAATCATCTAACAGAAGGAGCCTAGAGAGCCTTTGATTTCTATATTC
>CAYMHC010000034.1:0-8656 GCA_964390155.1 uncultured Nitrosopumilales archaeon | reverse complement strand
AACAATGAGAATGCTACTGATGAGGAGATAGCCAGCGCTACAGGATTGAAGATAAGCACTGTTAGAAAGGCTTTGTACGATTTATTCGAACGATCCCTCATTAGCGGAATTAGGGTCCGAGACATGAAGAGAGGCTGGTTTGTTTATAGATGGAAGGCTCAAAGAGACCAGACAGACAGCTTCATAGAGACTCAGAAGAAAAAAGCTCTAGAGAGGCTCAAGGAGAGGCTAACCTACGAGAGTAGTCACGAATTTTACCATTGTGGCATGCTTACTTGCCCGAAAAGGAGTTTTGAAGAGTCTATAGATTTATTCTTTAGGTGCCCCGGCTGTGGAAAGATCCTTAATCTAATAGACAATAGTGAAATAAAGAAGGCTCTCGAATGGAAGATAAAGGATATCGTAGAAGAAATGAAGAATACAAGTGAGAGAAGCGAACCCAAAAGCTAGCTTTAATATCCAGAACGAAATATTGGGAGGTTATTTTTGGCGAGATGAGAAGAGAGTGATAAGTGAGCAAGAAGCCATAGATTTGCTGAAGAAAGAGAAGAGTTCTGAAGCCCTTATCAAACACTGCATGATCGTGAGCGAAGTTTCAACCATACTAGCTTTAGCATTTAAGGAAAAAGGCTACAATGTTAATCTAGATTTGGCAAGGTTGGGCGGGTTGCTACATGATATAGGCAGGGTTAAGACTCATTCTGTTCAACATGGGTATCTGGGTGGAAAGCTTCTGAGGGATGTAGGCATAAATGAGAGAATAGCCAGGATAGCAGAGAGGCATATAGGGGGAGGAATTTCAAATGGAGAGGCTAAAAAGCTCGGCTTGCCAGAGGGAAGATATATGCCAGAATCTTTGGAGGAGAAGATAGTCTGCTTTGCTGACAAAATAGTTGAAATGGATCGTGTAATTCCTCTTGAAGAAACATTGAATAATCTTAGAGAAGAGCTCGGCAGTGAAAGCAGTGCCGTGCAAAGGCTCATAGAATTGAAAAACGAGCTAAGAAGATTGTTAAATCATGATCCAGAGGAGATAGTAAAGGAGAGCGTTATTGAAGAGCTGAAATAAACAATTTCGATTTGTGTTAGTTGGTAGCGAGGGATGGATTTGAACCTTCGGCTGAGCCTGTTTTGGCCAGCTCAGTCACCGATCTGCGGGTTATGAGCCCGCCGGGATAATCCTGGCTTCCCCACCTCGCTACTGATGATAATCTGGATTGCAACTTTGATTCTATTGGTCTACTTATTATATCTTTTTGGCATCTATGGTTATTCTCTCCATTGCTCAATTCATAGCATAAGGGAATATTTTTATTTAACCTATCTTTTATTAAAAAAATTAAGTTTATTAGATAGAATTGATCAAGATATATTAAGAAGGTATGGGCCATGGGCAAAATCGACGATATGGATATGAAAATACTGTCGGAGCTGGTGAAGAACGCCAACCTCTCAGTCCCAAAGCTGAGCAAAAAGATCAATGTAAACCCCTCTGTTGTTTACAGCAGAATCAAGCGACTTGCTAAGAGGAATATCGTCAAAAATTTCACCGTTATAGTGAATGAAGAGTTGCTAGGGTACGTAGTTACGGCCCTTATAGGGATGGATATAGATTCGAAGCTGAGAGATAACATTCTAGACGAGCTTCTCGCTCTGAAAGAAGTTAGAGAGATTTCCGAAGTTACAGGAAGATTCGACTTTGTTGTTTCTATTAAAGCTAAGTCTCTAGATGAATTGCACAACCTAGTATCGGAAAAGATCGGCAAGATAAACGGCATATTACAGACTGAGACCTTCATCGAGATGAAGAGGAGAACTAAGGGACCTGAATACTATTTGCCAAAATAACATAGACTGTTTTATCCGCCCATGGGGCTTCATGGACATTTCGAAACCAAATCTGTATACTTATATTATGGGTCGTCTTAAAAGGCTGAGGACGATCTTGAACCCCTTGCTTAAGCTAGAGGAAGCTGAAAGGTCTGGAAAAGTACCATTATCTATTACAAACAAGATCAAGAAAAGAATGAAATATACAGAGGAAGGAATTGCCGATATTGAGCTGGCTTCAGGATTGAAATACCCGCCTTATTATATAGAGCCTATTCTTCCTTTGTCGTCGAGCCAAGTCGAGATAGGTCAAATAGGAGTACTCTATGCTAGAACGATCCCTTTAGAAGGAATCACAGGCTTAGAGATACTGGTTCAGCTATCAGCAGCACTTATTGCCTTTGGGTTGAAAACTACCATACGAGCGGTCTTAGCCCATGAGTTCCTTCATTACATTGAGTTCTTGAGGCGTTTCAGCAAATTGGACATAGTATCTGATACTCTTTCAACTTCCTTGTTTGAGGCCCTTTACTCGGATCACGAGAGACTCTTTGAGCCAAAATTGATATTCAGTAATAGTAAGATAGTAAATTTAGTTAATAAGAAATTTACCAACGGTCTTGATGATAAGAAACTGCATGAGAAGACTCTAAAAGAATGGATAGAAAAGGGCTTGCCAACAGCAAATTTGTCGGCTAATGATAACGTTATAAGATTGCCAGTATCTTCGATCCTAAAAATGAAAATAGACTCAACTCTAAAGATGAAGCTTCGGGAGCTTGAGAGAAAGGTTTATGAACGAAGATAAGAAGAATGAAGTCCATAGACTGAAAGAAAAAGAAAAAAGCCTAATAATTGAAGCTTTAGAGGAGACAACTAGAGGCAAAGAAATCTCAGCCATATGTGCTTATGGTTCACGTATAGCTGGTTATGCAAGGGAGGACAGTGATTATGACGTCATAGTTGCCCTCAAAAATTACAGGTCGAAAGTAAGGTACATTTATGTCAGAAAAGCGATAGATTTAGCCGCTTTGATCGTTGATAGCAAATCTTTGATCAAAGATGCTGAAGCAGCTTATTTGGGCGAATTTGCGGCTGGCAGGCTATTAAACGTTCATGAAGCATTAACAGGTAGTGAATTCATTGAAGATGTCGAGATCAAGCTAAAAAGAAGGGTTTCCTTTGAGATTCTCAATGAGGTAACATCAACCTATGGTGGTTTTTCTACTCGATTTATCATGCCGATCAAGTACCTTTTATTTGAGAAGCTCAAGAAAAGGGCGTCCCTTTACCCTCCAGCATTGTACAGTTATGTAAAGACTTACACTGGTGCACTAGGTGAAGAGAATCTGAAGGCAACTCTTAGAGGCTTTATCACGGTACTAAAAAAGATGGAGAGTCAAGGATGGATATCGTTACTAGACGGGGAGCACCTAAGAATAGAAGACGAATACTTTAAGTTGAGAAAGAGCGGGAAGATCAAAAAAGCGCTGTTACAGACTAAGAGAGGGGTAATATCCTACGCTGTCCATGGATATGCGGGGCATGTAGGTCCTGATGTCATAAAAAAAGAAGTACTATCGAAGATTGGTCGCTCAAAAGAAATTGGAGATGTACCAGAAGAGATAAAGCAACCGAAGAGTCTTTGGGGAATAGATGAAGGGTTACTAATCGTAGACGGTGACAACTGGCTTCTGCAAGTAATAGGCCATCTTAATTTGAGCGAGAATACAAAGATAGTACAACTGCCTCAGGAGGAGTTTTATGAAACTCTAAAAGCATATTCGCTGGAGGATGGAGACAAGAAAATTGCCATCGCTGCGAAATGCTTCAAAGATATTAAATCTATAAAGTGGGCTTTTTTGAACTTGTGGGCATTGCCTACCAAATGGTTTGAGACTTCACCTCTTACAAGACTCGGAAGAGAGTATTCCGCAATAAGGAGGCTAAGGGAAATCGGCCTGAACACCCCTCGAGTAATTTCGGTCATATTGAACAAGAGAATATTGGTTACAAATTTTATAGAGGGAATAAACTTAGGAAAAATCATCAAGGATATACTAGACGGACATGACGTGGACAAATCTCCAGTTTCCTTGTATGGAGAGAGCACGGGCTGTGCTCATAAGCACGGTTACTCTTTAGGCGATACAAAGCCTAGCAATGCTATTCTTTCGGATGGCAAGATTTTCCTTACAGATTTGGAGCAAGCTAGCGAGCATGGCGATAAAGCATGGGATGTAGCATTATTCATCTACTACTCCAACAAACTCACCTTGAACGTTTCTGGGGCTAGGACTGTGACCCAAGAATTCTTAAAAGGCTATCTTAGAACTGGATGTTTTGATATAGTCAAAGAAGCTCTAAATCTTGACTATCTAGGACCTTTCCAAGCCATTCTTGCCCCAAACGTATTGAAAGCGATAAGAGATGAGATGAGTAAGGCTATTCTTTCTTCTTGAAGAGGGTATAACCGCATTTTCCACATGCCAATCGGTCTTCATGATCTGCAAGAAAGACCCCTCTTCCACACCTTGGGCATTCTTTCTTTGGTCTGACCAAAGATGAGCCACTAACTTGGTAAAACTTCCATAGTTGCGGATTGGTCTTTTTCTTAACCTTCTTCTCTTCAGCCAATTCAACCCCTCTTAGCCTTCTTTTCTTTTACAGGCTCCCTCTTCTTAGCTTCCTTCGTCAACTTCTCCCTCTCTGCCTTTGGTAGCATTCTTAAAGATAGGTATTCAGGAAGTTGTTTTCTGGCATCTTCGGGTCTATCATAGACATAGAAGAGACCAGAGACGTTTCTAGTACCTGTATTTGTCATTAAACAGATGAGGTGGACTTTGATAGCATCAACTTTAAGACTTTTTGCCACCATGTTGACAGCGTCTTGCCTTTTCAACGATCCAGCCATAGAGTTGAAGATACAGTCAACTTCTTTTCTTCCAAGCAGTTCATTCCTACTTTCTTTGACTATCTGAAGGCTCAAAGCTCCGCTCTCCTCTTAAGCCGAAGAGTGTATGTCATATTAATATCTTTATTCTTAGCCTAGATACTAATCAGTAACATCCTTCACAATCATTCTATCCATGAACAAGATGGCCATTCTCTTTGATTCTCCATTCACTTTGATGACAACTATTCCTCTTTTGGGCTGACCGTAAAGGACATAGGTGCCATCTGGAGACAATGCGATGGCAGGCAAAGCAAGAAGATCTTCCTCACCATCTATAACTATTCTAACAGGCTTCTTTGCTTTCATGGCTGATGATAGTATCATTAAAGCTTCCTTTGATATGTGGCCTGCTGGATTCGATGCTTTGAGTTGATTTTCCATGCTGGATAAAGGAAAGGTCCTCTTGACTCTCATCTCCTTTCCATCTACGATTTGGATCGTTGGAATTATGCCCAGTTGAATCAACCTTTCTGTAGTAGCATCTCCTACCGTGATTAACATATTACTTCTTCCTATATGGCGTCTTATCTCTTCATTAGTTGACTTATCATCAGGTATCAAGAGGCCCAAAGGTTCCTTTAATGCCTCCCTCAACTCCTCTGTTAAAATGTATTCATGATCTGTAATTTCATTGCTTTTACGGCGTTTGTCTTTATTCACAAATCATTTACCTTTGCTTCAGCTAACCTTTAGAGCGTATCGTCCGGGCTTTATGATATTCAGGGTCTTAGCTATCATCGAGGAAGAAGCATCATTTATTATGATAAGGCCGGACCAATTAGGGCTCAAATCCTTAGACTTACAATTAGGGCATATACGGCCTATAGTCAAGGTTTTGCATTTCCTGCAAGCCAATTCTTTAACCAATCGCTTTCACCTTTCTTTCTCAGCTTTTTCTTTTTTCTCCACTTCAACAACCTTTGACGCTTTCTGCAAATCTTCTTCTATCCATTCTAGAGCCCCTAAGAAAGGTTGCCTACTCGTTACTCCTATCTTACCTATGGTTGTCCCTCTTCCTAGACTCACAGCTGTTATTCTGACTCTAACCTTTGAGCCTATTCTAAGGGTCCTTTTGCTCTTGCTTGCCAATATTGTGCCTTGCTTCACATCGCTCGTCAGAAAATCGTCTGTAATCTGAGATAAGTGAAGTAGAGCGTCGACAGGCCCTATCCTGACAAAGGCCCCAAAATCTGTGATTTCGACTATTTCCCCCTCAACTACTTCTTGAATCTTATGGGAGAAGCTAAGGACTGAGAACTTCACTTTATGATAAGTACCTCCATCGCCAGGTAGTATCTTCCCCACTGTACCCACAGATACATCCTTCACCAATATTACATAGCCTAGCTCAGGGCTTATGGTGCTCTCATACCTCATCTTCAGAATTTCCAGTGCCACTTCGTCAAGAGGCTGACCAAACTTGCTGGGTGGCACCCTTATAACATCTTCGAGTTCGACAATTTGAAACATAATTTAACTTCCTTCAAAGGAATTGAATAATTAAATTCATCGGTTTAAGAATTTTTTGGTGCAAATACTTCATGTAGATTGATCAAAAACAATGGGTTTTTCGAGCTTGGACAATAATACTACACGACTCTCCTCAGAATTTCCAATTACTCTATATCCGGTCAATTCGGATATTTGTCTCCCAAATTCTACGATTTCTTTGAAGCTGGGCATATTGCTTCCGGATAAACGGTGCATAGAATAGCCAAGATGCATGTAAGCTTTTATTTCGACATAAGTGCAATTGGAAAGATTTACCAATCTGCTGAAGCTCTTTGGGTCTTCCATGTTTATTCCTTTTATTGCCGTTATCCTAATGGCTACTGGACACTTAAAGCTCTTAGTGAGATCTAAGCTCTTTAGAACGGAGTCCCAAAGCCTTGGCGATATGGGACGATTGACTTTCTGATATGTATCGCGATCTGGAGCGGTAAGAGATAAATAAAGTTGAGAGGGCTCTGAATCCAGCCTCTTTAGAGCTTCTGGTAGAACTCCACTCGTAACTAAGAATACAGTAAAACTTCGCTCTTTGAATAGGTTTATCAGCTCTCCAAGTTGAGGGTATAGAGTTGGTTCTCCCGAAAGGCTTATCGCTACCATGTTTGGATTCAGAGCTTCTTCATATTTCTCTTTGCTCACCCTCCCCTTTATGACTTGATCCTTATAGCCAGTAAGTATTCTTCCCTGCTCTTTAAGGCACCCTTCCATTATTTCTTCAGGCTCATCAAAGTCACTTCCAAAGGTTTCATTCCATCTTATGCCTACATCGTCGGGCATGACTCTCCAGCAATAGATACAATGAGTTAAACAACTCAAAACTGCAGGGGTCATTTGAAGGCAACGGTGCGATTTTATACCGTAGAACTTTTGTTTGTAGCATACCCTGTTGCAGACAAGGCTATCGTGTAACCATTTACACTTCTTTACGCTAGAGTGACTACCTACTATATGGTATTTCTGCCTTCTCAATAAATCTAGTAGTGAGGAAGGATATGCCAATTCTATCGAAGCCTATTACTGGCTTCAATAAATCTCTATCCGCCAATTGTAAACAAAAAGGAAAGTCTTAAATGTAAATTTGTTCTACAAAATCGAGACCGAGATGCCTTATTGTAAGAAGTGTGGAACTGAGTATGTTGAGGGAGCAAAGTACTGCACAAAATGTGGAGCCACTACAGAGGAGGTGTGGAAGCCCCCTCGAGAAGAGTGTTTTGGTGAGAAGAGGGGCGAAAGAGACTACTTGGGACTGGTCACCTTTGGCATTTTGCTCTTGATAATCGGGTATGTACTAGTAGCAAATCCGTGGATTCCAACATATATCATACAGTGGTTCGAGAAGCTGGGTCAAGGAACCCCTGAGTCGCCATCAAGGGAGCTTCGTTACGTCTTCGCTCTATTCCTCGGTTTGATAGGTGCGTCTAACTTTGCAATTGCTGGGATAAGGGTTGCCTTGAGACAGCCATGGAGAAGACCTCTGGGAGATACTATGTCAGGGGTTGGCCTCATATCAATTGCCTATCTCATTTATCTCAACAGTCAAGGACTTATGACTTGGCAAATGGTATTAGTACTAGGGATTATAATCGTTGGCATACTAGTGATCTCATATGGCATTATCGTATTCTCCTTTCTAAAGAGTAAGTTCCCAAAGAGTTCGAAGTAATTTCGTGTATCGCAAAAAGGGTTTATATACTTAACTTTGCCATAGGGCTACAAATGCCATACTGTAGAAAATGCGGAACCAAGATAGAGGAAGGTATAGAGTTCTGTCCTAACTGTGGAACTCCAGTACTGGAGCATAGAAAGGAGGAGTGGAGGGGGCCTAGGTATGAGTGTTTTGGCTGGGAACGTGGCGGAGAATATTTGGGAGTAGTTGCGACAGGAGTGTTTTTGATAGGCATTGCAGTCTTGTTTTATTTAGATAGCATAGGCGTCATAGGCTGGTGGCCTGGAATTCTCTTTCTGATAGGGTTCATGATCCTGATAGGCGCAATCTTATCATACTCCCGTGCGGGGCGAAGGGTCAAAAGACCCCCATCATAGCGCAGATAAGAGTATCAAGATTCTTACGCTGATTGTAATGAGAATTCTGTTCGTAGAACCACCCAAAGATTTTTGGTTCATAATGGGAGAGTATCTCCCACCGCCTTATGGAGTTCTTCAACTCGCAACGTTCCTTGAGAGTAAGAACAAAGAAGTTGAGATAGGGGTACTTGATTGCCAGGCTGAGCGCTTGGATTGGAAGGGGATGGAGAAGCGCATCGAATCCTTCGACCCCAATATCGTAGCTTCTAGCGGGCTTGCTACTTGCAACACTTATCTGATTGCCCAAACTTGTAGCATAATTAAGAAGGTCAAACC
>CAYMHC010000033.1:0-9056 GCA_964390155.1 uncultured Nitrosopumilales archaeon | reverse complement strand
TTGTTGGTTTGACTGTTGGAGATACATGGCTTGACTTGAATTTTAGAGAATTAGAGAGAACTTCTGGTACAAGTTTTAGAACTCTTCTTGATCTTGTGGAGAATGTTGTTAATACTGATCCAGAATTCTATTCAATCCTTCAGATGAGTTTACCTGGTGTTGATAAAGTGGAGAGTTTGTTTCAAAGTAAGATTGAAAAGTGGTTAGGTATTATAAAAAATAAGGATAGAGACAAGTTTGTTAAAGAGATGATAACCTTAAGAAAAAAATTAGAAGAATCGAGAAGACATAGGAGCCAAGCTTGAGTCAGAAAAACAAGGCTTTTGGCAGGAATATTGTTGAGTCATAATTGACCAAGTCAATAAATCACTTTCTGAGCGGTTTGTCTTATTGAGAGTTCAATCACTTGAAGACATAACTTCTCACTGAAGAGCTTTCCTTGAATAGCCATGTTATCACCTTGGACCTTTGTTGTTCTTCCTGTAAAACCCAATCAAACGTTGAATAATATCGTCATATGTCTCTTTCTTGCTTCCTATTTCAGCCAGTTGCTCTCTCGTCTTCTTTTTGACTTTAAGCGTTGTTATCTCGCCCATGGTATACCTTGCGAATACTTGGTATGTAATGAATAAATACTTTGAGTAATAAGATTATGGTTCTAAACCCAAATACAGGTGGGCCAGGCAGGATTCGAACCTGCGACCTTCGCTGTGTAAGAGCGACGTCCTAAACCAGGCTAGACGACTGGCCCCAATTGCCATCTTGAAGGGTCATTAATTAAATTTGTTTATATCGTTTGAAGGTCAAATAGTAAACCATTAATCTCCGTATGTGTAGATTCACTTGTCATTCTAAACTAATAACGAGGGATGCTAATGGAGGCCAGGATAAGACAGCCTGTAGTTGTGGTATTGGGTCATGTAGACACGGGCAAGACATTGCTATTGGACAAAATAAGGGGAACAGCGGTTCAGGCAAGAGAAGCTGGGGGAATGACTCAGCACATCGGTGCAAGTTTCTTCCCCATGGACACTCTGAAGCACATTTGTGGCCCGCTCCTAGAAAGGGCAAAGAGCGAGCTGAAAGTTCCAGGGCTCCTGGTTATAGATACTCCTGGTCATGAGATATTTGCCAATCTAAGAACGAGAGGAGGCTCTGCCGCAGACATAGCGATATTAGTGGTAGATGCCATTCGTGGCTTTGAAGCCCAAACCTTTGAAAGCATGGAGATATTGAAGAGCAGAAAAGTTCCTTTTGTGATAGCTTTGAACAAGATCGATCTATTTCCAGGATGGAGGGTAGGTCCTTCCTCTCGTCTAACAGACTCATTGAAGATTCAAGACAAGGCTGTGGTAGATAGGCTGGATGAATCCATCTATTTGGTCGTTGGCACCTTATCGAGACTGGGCTTTAGATCAGAGGCTTTTTACAGGGCCAAAGATTTCACTAGAGAAATAGCCATAGTGCCAGTAAGCGCTAAGACTGGACAAGGAATTCCAGAGCTGTTGACGGTCTTGGTAGGATTGACACAACAATACTTGAAGAGCAGACTGGCTGTTACCGGAGAACGGGCAAGAGGAATAATACTTGAAGTGAAAGAAGAGGCTGGCCTCGGGCATACCGCCAACCTGATTCTTCTCGATGGTGAGCTTGACGTGGGAGATAGCATCATCTTAGGCAAGAGGGATGGTGCCATCATATCTCGAGTGAAGGCAATCTTCATGCCAAAGCCTTTGGATGAGATGAGAGACCCTAGGGACAGGTTCACTACTGTCGATAAAGTTGTAGCAGCTGCTGGTGTCAAGATAGTCACGCCAGACCTTGAGGGTGTATTGGCTGGCTCGCCCATGCACGAGATTAAAGATCTTGAGAAAGTCGACGAGATGAAGAGAAAAGTTGAAAGCGAGGTCAGTAGCGTCTTCATCAGCACAGACAAACTGGGCGTTGTAGTCAAGTCTGATACTTTAGGTACTCTTGAAGCTATTGTAGATATGCTCAAGAGAAGGGAAGTACCAATAAGGATGGCAGACATCGGTCCTGTAACTAGAAGAGAGGTTGTTGAAGCAAGCACCGTTAGGAGCGTAGACCCATACTACGGCGTAATAATGGCCTTTGATGTGAAATTGCTGCCAGACGCTGAGGAAGAGGCTTCGTCAAAGGGCGTAAAGGTCTTCAAGGACCCTATCATTTACAACTTAATACAGAATTATATAGATTGGTCAACTTCGGAGAGAGAAAAGGCTGAGAGGAGAGATTTTGAATCCATAACTCCTCCATGCAAGATACATGTATTGAGGGGTTATGTTTTCAGAAGAAGCAATCCGGCTGTTTTTGGTGTAGAAGT
This sequence comes from uncultured Nitrosopumilales archaeon, assembly GCA_964390155.1. Taxonomy (GTDB): domain Archaea; phylum Thermoproteota; class Nitrososphaeria; order Nitrososphaerales; family JACAEJ01; genus CAYMHC01. The sequence goes on along the minus strand of CAYMHC010000033.1, from coordinate 6,712 downwards.
TCTGTCAGGAAGGTTAAGGCAAAAGGCTACTCTAATGAACAATCAAGGAAAGATCGTTGGCACTATAGGGCAGATACAGGACAAGAATGAGAAGATAATCGAGGCACCTACCAACGCTCAGGTCGCGATTTCAATGCAAGAACCAATAATCGGAAGGCACATAAATGAAGAAGACATACTTTACACACTACCAAAGGAAGAAGATGTGAAGATTTTATTGAGTAAGTTGAAGGACAGACTTGGGGATGATGAAATCAAGATATTAGATGAGACGATAGAGATTAGAAGAAAAGCATCGCCTCTTTGGGCCTTTTGATAAATATTTATTAGACTACAAAAAAAGGTAGTTGCGGTAATGATTTGCCTACCTTCAAGTTAATAGTATCGGATGAAGAAACGGGTAAGTCTAGCGTACATGAGCTCAAGGATGCGCAAGCTCGTGTCCTCGTCGGACTGAAGATAGGGGATGAAATCGACGCTTCATCTTTGGAGATAAAAGGTAAGATAAGGATTACAGGGGGGAGCGATAGAGCTGGATTTCCCATAAGAGGCGATGTAATGGGAGGAGTGAAAAAATACGTCCTTTTGACCAAAGGCGTTGGCTTTAGACCAAAAAGGAAGGGGGAGAGGCGAAGAAAGCTCGTGAGGGGCAACACCATAACTGAAGACATTTATCAAATAAATGCTGTAATGGTAAAACAAAAAAAGGAAAATCAAGTCCAGACGACTCCTAAACAACCTGAAGTGAATATTGATACTGGTAGCGCTAACCGTGAGTAACTTCCAAATGTCGCTATCCTCTAATCCAAATAGGATTGGTGTTGAATTACGAAGCTTTGTTAGATTATAGTGTGTATGATAAAGAAATTTAAGGCGGATTCAGGCAGAAGCCGATCGGTTTTGCATTATAGTTTCCAGCAACTCTACTGTTCACTATTGCTCTATCCCATGCTTGAACCCCTGATATTGTATCTACAAGGGAGCCTTCCAGATTTATCTAGTTCGTAGTCAGCGTTTGATAATGATTTAGCAGTATCATGGACCGCAAAGACTTTTTAATACGCTCGATGTTGGGTTAGTTCAGTAAAGATAAATTGTCTAAAATGCATAACTTACCGTCACAGCCAGAGGTTAATATTGGAACTGCAGGACACGTAGATCATGGTAAAACTACTTTAGTAGAAGCAATAACAGGCATCTGGACCAGTGCTCATAGTGAAGAATTGAAGCGTGGAGCGACTATAAAGGTAGGCTATGCCGATGCTGCCTTATACAAATGTCCTTCATGCCTTCCGCCTATGAGCTACTCTACATCGCCAAAATGTTCTCGTTGCGGTTCTGAGACGGTGCTTCTAAGGGTTGTAAGTTTTGTGGACTGTCCTGGCCATGAAGCTCTCATGACAAACATGCTTTCAGGGGCTGCTTTGATGGACGGTGCAGTTCTCGTTATAGCTGCTGATGAGAAGGTCCCTCAGCCTCAGACAAGGGAGCATTTGTTGGCGTTGCAGATGTTAGGCTTAAAGCACATAGTCATCGCTCAGAACAAGGTAGACTTGGTATCATATGAAGAAGCGCAATCTAGCTGTGAAAAGATAAAGTCCTTCGTAGCGGATAGCGTTGCCAAAGATGCGCCAATAATACCGGTTTCGGCTCAGCATAGGCTCAATATAGATGCCATTATAGAGGCAATAGAGGAATACATTCCTACTCCTGAGAGAAATCCCAATGCACAGCCTTTGATGCACGTTCTAAGGTCCTTCGATATAAATAGGCCAGGGGCGTCTATAGAGGAATTGAGAGGAGGGGTTGTTGGAGGCACACTTGTTCAAGGTGAAATAAGACTGGGCGATGAAATTGAGCTAAGGCCAGGTATCCTTGACGAGCGCTCCTCCAGATATGATTCTATCTACACCAAGGTGGCGGGCTTGGGTACGAGCGCAGGCATGGTAGATAGAGTAAAGCCCGGCGGGCTCATAGCTATCGGGACAGAGCTTGATCCATACATGACGAAGAGCGATGCCCTTGTAGGTCAGGTCTTGGGCAAGCCTAATGGCCTCCCTCTCGCTTATCAAGAAATATCCCTTGATGTAAAACTCTTTGAAGTCGCTGTCGGTGCCTCAGAAATGGTCAAAGTGGATAAGATGAAGATGAACGAAGCCCTTAGGCTGAACGTGGGTACAGCAGTAACCTTAGGAACAGTATCATCGATAAAGGGAGATAGAACAAATGTGATGTTGAAGAGACCTATCTGTGCACCCAAGCAAAGTAGAGTGGCCATAAGCCGAAGGATAGCGGACAGGTGGCGATTGATAGGATCAGGAATCATCGAGTAGTATACAAATGAAAAGAATACTGCTGGATGCTAGCTTTATCCTTACATTAACTAGTAAGCCTTTGGACTTGATGAAAGAGCTAGAAGAGATGCTAGGTAGTATTATGTTATTGGTATTAGAGGATACGGTAAAGGAGCTCGAAGCCATAAGCAAGGGGACATCCATAAAAAAGTCGAAGCAAGCAAAACTGGCCTTGGATTTTGTAATGAAACTTCAACGCATCACCTCTACTTATGAAGGCTCCGTCGATGACAGAATATTGAAATGCGCCATGGAAAATAGATTTTTCGTTGCTACCATGGATAAAGAGCTAAGAAAGAGACTAAGGGCCATGGGGTTATCGGTCATTACTCTTAGACAGAATAGGTTGATGATGAATGGGATTAGACTTTAAATTTCGCATTTTGATTCCAACAAGGATTTCCAGTACTATAGGATTCTAGGTTGGAGATCGTTCTTTAAGTGGAAGGTTATGCTCGATAAGGTTGGAGCATCTGGGCCTCCGTACCTACATATGATTTCTTAACATAACCAATGAAGAATCCTGAAAAAATCTTATCGAAGTATACAGCAAAAAACCAATCAAACCTGAGGAAACCTTGCTCAAATAAGAAACGCTAATCGGAGCAAAAAAACTATGCCTCTTCAGATTCCTCTTCAAACTCCTCCTCATACTCTTCTTCCTCATATTCCTCTTCAAACTCCTCCTCATACTCTTCATCTGACACCAAAATCACCCCCGGTGCGCATTTAGTCCGAATTTATCAAATATATAAGAATTACTTGTAGGCCCTACTTCAACTTGCCAGAATCCAATTACAGTTACTACGAATACCCATCTTTTTTGCAATTCTCACAGTTTGGCACCAACATTGAATCTTAGTTCAGTAAATTTTAATTCTTAGTTGCTCTGGTTGATCTACGTGCGGTTGTCGTCTAGTCTGGTCTAGGACATCATGCTCAATCTGAGCGTGTAGGCCTGCCACGCTGGTAGCCCGGGTTCAAATCCCGGCGACCGCACTTTTACTCGTACATTCCTGTTGGAGGTTGAGACTCTACTGGCCTGGCTTGTCTGCGAAGGGCTTTAATCCTCTCAGTAATCTTCTCAGCTTCTTGGTAGAGAGAAGATATATCTATTTCAATCTCTGGAATCAGCTTGTCTATAACTTCAACAACTTTTACGGCCGCTTTAACGTCGGGGATCTCTGGATGAACAGGCACAACAAGGCTGATGGTATCAAAGTTGGCCCACCTACCTTCGTTTAGGAGAAGACCGGATATGCCTGGTATCATTCCAAAGCTTAGTTGCTTAATACCATTTGAAGTTAGCCTATTCCTTGCTCTATCTGTGCTCCCGACGCCCTGCACAACGAGGTCTTCTTCAGCCATCTTAAAGAACTCCATCGGCCATTCTACAGGAGATATTACTAGTGAGCAACCCTCATTCTTGGCCCAATCTAACAAGGTCTTTGCCAGAGGTCTGTAAAGATCTGGTGAAATTCTGAACTCTGACAAGAACACAACTATCTTGAAATTCTCGCTGGCATATATTCGGGCGGGGAATTTTGGTTTCGAGGCATAGATCATGGACACAGCTGGGAACATATCAGAATCTAAAGCAGCTATCTGGTCGAGGTCAAGGGTTGCAACCAGGTAGTTGGCAGCTATCGTGTTGATCAAGCTTATACTTGGGAAACCGTCTATTACCGTAGCGCCATTCAACCTCATCTTTTTGAATTCATTTATCTCCACAGACATCCTAATCACTATTAGTTACTTCAATAGCGGGTCTATAGAAGAATTAAACTTCATTGTTCAGCTTTCTCTCTGAAAATCATATTGATCTTCGTCTTTCCCTTGCATTTAGCGCATTCTCTCCCTTCTTTGAATACATAATCCCCTGACTGGAAATCCCTTTTAGTCTTCAGGCCACAAGAACTGCATTCCTCAACGACAAAGACTGTAAATTTTGATTTTTTCTCCTTAGCAATCATAAGGCTCAAGAATTGCTCAACTCAGTTCCTTAAAAACTTCTTCGTTAGACTTTAAGATTATTGGGAAATTCCTACCGTATTGCCTACGCCTATGATTACTACTTTGTCTCCTTCTTTTGTCTTCTCTTCTAATACCCTATTTATGATGTTTGTGACTTTGTCTATGGTTTCGGCTATTTCTTTTTTCATTACAGATATGGCTTCTATTAGGGACTGCTTGACCGCTATAGCGTAGAGCGGAATACTGTGCTTTGAAGCTACTTCTTCTATCTTGAATCTATCTACTCCTATGCCACCTATTATTGCACCAACTCCCTCAGCTATTTCTCCAGTCTTCTCCCCTTCAAGCTTCAATGCTGCATCTATCATGATTATCGCATCTATTTTTGTTCCCATCTCTTCAATGAGACGAGTCAAAGCGTTTCCTGGCTGTCCTACATTCCCTCCAGGTCCCTCAGCCTTAATCAGGTAAAGCGGCCTTCCCTTGTAAACTGATTCGCTCATTACTGTATCCTTGGTAATGGTTTTTCTCTCCAACCCATTCATCATCTTCCCTACAACCATGGCTCCTATCCCGTCTCCTATGGGTTGGGATAGCTTGAAGGCATCTATTGCGCCTATAAGCGCCTCAGCTTCTTGAAGCACCATGGGCAGAACCATTTGAAGTTGTACTACGTAGAAGTAGCTCATGGTCTTCTTACCTAGCAGGTAAAAGTGCCGAACCACTTTGTAGATATAGTTTAAAGCTGTAGCCACCTCTAAGATATTCTCTATGTTGCTAGTTTGAGTATCATTTGCAGAAGAGACAAGGCGTTTAATTTCTGCCCTTATCCTCTCATCCCTTACATTTACTATGTGCTCTATCTTCTTTACTATTCCAGCAGGATCCAGATCCACAGGTAAGAGGGTAAAGTAGTCCAAGAATTGATCGATCTTCTCAGAAAAATTCTCTTGAGATTTGCCAAAACCTGATACAAAATCTATAGCTTCTTTTCTCGATTTCTCTTTCATCACCTTGAGCTTATTCAAGTCGCGGGAAATTTGACTTAAAGTAGTCCACATTTGTATTCGTTGTCCATAGAATATCAGGATGATAAATGGTATCCAGAATAGCAGGAGCCCTAACAAAGAATCTTGTCCCAGAAGACCTTGAAGTTCAAATGTCTGCAGCAATTCGAACAATGCCATACCGCTTGACGATTATAACTGAGAAATTTTACTCTTTTATAGCTTTCTGTTAGGGATTGAGTTCTTGATTGGAGTCTTTGTTGGTCCAGGACTGTTCTATTCATATTAAGATACTCTTCAGGAATCACTCTTGTGCTGTATTCGAAAGTATCTGCCTCGAAGACCATAGACTTGGATTACTTTTATCATCTTCGTATTTCGATTGTGCTCAAGATAAAGGAATGATTATTGCGTAGTGGGGTCGGTGGGATTTGAACCCACGACCGCCAGCTCCCAAGGCTGGAATCCTGAACCAAGCTAGACGACGACCCCCTTGCTCGGTTCGGTTTATTTTCTATTATACTTTGTCCAAATTCATCTTTCATCAAAATAGAATGATTCATCGCATTGCTTTTAAGGTTGCACTACCGACCGATATGAAAATGGGCATTAGAAGATTCTTTAGTCTTAAGAGAAGGGAGGAAGAGGTATTCGACTTTATAGACAAACAGCTGAATTTGACCATCGCTGCTGTGGATCACTTATGCGAATCATTGAAATACCTAAAAGCACTGGACTTTGAGGCTTTCAAAAGAAACTATTCTGAAATCGATTATTTGGAGAAAAAGGCCGATGATATTCATAGAAAGATTGTTGAGGAAATTTGTAAAGGTGCTTTCTTTGGGGGGATAAGAGAGGACCTCTTGAATATGCTCGAAAAAGTGGACAATGTTGCCGATAGTGCCAAAGACTCAGCGAAGATTTTGATGCTGAGAAAGCTTGAGGATGGAATCATAGATTATATATTCGAGGACGATGACCTGATGGATTTCCTATCGAATTGCCTTATATCTGTAATGAAATTGAAGGAAGTCATAAATGGATTGGGCAAGGGTAGAAACTTTGCCTTTGAGCATGTTGAAGCTGTAGAAAAGCATGAAGAGAGGGCCGACGAATTGAAAGCGAGAGTTCTAAAGCGCATATTCGAGAAGGCTGAAGAATTCAATGTATTGAGCGTGATTCTACTTAAAGACTTCATAAATGTAGCTGATGATATTGCTGACAATGCGGAAGATGCCAGCGACATAATTCTTATACTGATAGCAAAAGGGTACAGCTAAAGTGCTACACATTATATTACTGGCATTTTTAATAGCCTTCATTTTTGGCTGGAACAACTCCAGCTTATTTAAAGGAGGCTTAACAGGCTCAGGACTA
>CAYMHC010000032.1:0-9094 GCA_964390155.1 uncultured Nitrosopumilales archaeon | reverse complement strand
TCTTCGAGGAGTCCCCTACGAAACTCGCGGCCCAACTCCCGATAGCAAGACCAGATTCATAAGACCTAGACCCGGACCTGCAAGAATGTACCCAGAGACGGACATACGTCCAATACCCATCACAAAACAATTACTTCAAAAGCTCGAGAAGGAAGTTCCAAAACCATGGGAGGAGCAGATAAAGAACTACGTATCCAAATACGGGCTGGGTGACAAATTGGCATCAAAAATCCTTGATTCAGAGTATTCAGAAATATTTCACATTATAGCATATAGAACAAAGGTTCAACCTAGCTTCATCGCAGCCACGCTGACCGAAACTCTAGTCAGCCTGTCGAGGGCTGGTTTTGACACAAATCGCCTTAGTGAAAAAGATTTGGTAGAACTTTTTTTGAGGCTCGATGAAGGAAAGATATCAAAAGAGGCTTTGCCCCAGGTCCTTGAGGTATTGCTGAAGGGAGAAGGGGTAAGCATTGAAGACGCGATAAGAAGGCTCGGAATAGTAACGATTTCAGAGGATGAACTTTCACAATTAGTTGAGAAGATAGTGCAAGAGAACAAAGAATTGATAATAGAGAAGGGGGATCGATCCTTCAGTGTACTCATGGGCAAAGCCATGAGTGTTTTGAGAGGACGGGTGGATGGCGCAAAAGTTGGTGCTATTCTGAAAAAAAGAATTGAAAACGTGACAAAGGGACAATCATGATTCATATACAGCAAAGATAATAAGCAACTATTTTCATGTTCATTTTCAATGTCTGAGAACATTGTGAAGATAAGAGTAAGACTGGGTGTAAATGAAGCTGAAATAGAAGCACCTCTTTCAGCAGTGAAGGAAGCCCTTCACTTGATCCCCGAACTAGTTCAGCATTTACCCCAAAGCGTAGCTACTCAGCCTTTGCAGACAAAAACTGAAAGCATGGCCAAGATTCCTACTGAAGAGGAATTCTTGACTGAAACGAAGCCCAAGGCCTTGCCTGAAATAAAGGTGGAAAAGGATGATTCTCTTCCTAACGTGATAACAAAATTCTTCAAAGACGAATGGGGGAGGCATCCTCGCAAACTCAGCGATGTAAGAGACGTTTTGGAGTCTTACGGCCTGATCTATCCGAAGCAATCGGTGGCTGTGGCTCTTCTCAGACTTGCCAAAGAAGGCAAGCTAAGGAGGTTCAAGGATGAGGGCGGAGAGTTCGTCTACACATCCTCTACAAGCCTTTTCATAACTAACCCTTTGCCGACTTCCGAAAATGTTAATTCTGATAAAGATAATAGATTGATAGATAAAGGTGGTGCATTAGAATGAGTAAGGAGCAAATTCTTAATGTAACGATTAGTTATGGCGAACTGAAGGGAGAGTTTAGCGGAGACCCACGGCAAGTACTGACATCTGTCAATGAATTCTTGGCTAAGAGCATACCCAATTTTGATCTAGCTTCCAAGGTCACCATAAATTACTCTCTGAACGATCTTATAATCATGTTTGGGGATTATGTAAAGATAACGCCAGAAGGTCCAAGAGTCTGGGTGGGTGAGCAAAAATTGAGCGATAAGGGCATTTTGGGGCTACAGCTTGTGGCTTCCAAGATAAACCATGAGAGCGGAAAAGCAACTTCACCGTCCATTACTCTGGCCGAGGTGAAGACTGCTACTGGCCTCAACCCGAAGTCCATAAGCTCTAGGATGAGCGAGATGTTGAAGTGGGGATATGTAGACAGAGAGACAGGTGAGGAAGGTGTGCGCTACAAGATGACTACTCAGGGAATAAACTGGTTGAACCAGATGCTCGTGAAGAAGGTTGGAAAGTCTTAGAATAAATTAGCGCTCTGCAGCCATCAACTAGGTCATTAGTTCCCGCCATCTTTGATTTTCTTTTGAAGCGTTTATTGTTCTAACTTTGGGACAGATTCTCTGCTGGCGTTCTAATGCATAGTGTTATCTGCCGACTTAGATATTGATCAAAGGGTTGAAACTAAAGATTTGTGGCGTTATTGTGATAATAGTATCAGTAATCATCATAGGGTTTTATTTTTATCCGAAATCTTTCGTAATAAATGAGAGTTTTGAGAGCGGTTTTGACGATTGGATCAAGGATGCACATGTCCCATTGGACCCCAATAATCCTGGGAATGAAGTTTTCTGGGACGTTTCTCTAACGAACTCTTTGGCTTGCTCTGGCGTTTATTCTCTGAACCTTTCCATAGACGGAAAGCAAGATGATGGTACAATTTGGATAGAAAATGAGATACCGGTGAGACCCAATTCGATTATTCATATCAGAATCAGTTTTCAATTCTACAGCAAGTTTGAAAGCCAAGCTAATACAATTGCTGGCGTTGTTGCTTATGCAGGGACTTATAATCCTGAAGTTGAAGACGATTTTCAATTTCTAGAACAAGCCAATCAAGTTGAAGGTTGGAAGGAGTACAATTATGCTACCCAATTGAACACAGGTTCAAGTGATCTTGTATGGATAGCTCTAGGGATTACAGTGAGATGGGAGACCTATATGAGCTACAATATCGATGACATTAGAGTTGGGATAAGCTAAGCAAACTAAAGAGATAAGTATATAAGATTAATCTAATATACTAATATTATAAACATGGCTGAAAGATTTTCAATGCTAGTGTTCTCCGGAACTGTGGATAAGCTATCCTCTGTAGGCATCCTAACATCTGGTGCTGTAGCTATGGGCATGGATGTGGACATCTTCCTTACCTTCTGGGGCCTAAATGCCTTTTTGAAGGAAAATGTAAGGACAAACACAAGAATGAGCAAGGACTTTGAGGATGTTGCACCCATGTTGATGCAGGTCATGAAGGAGAAGAATGTCCCATCTTGGTATGACACTCTTAAGATTGCAAAGGAGCTTGGAAATGTGAAAATTCATGCATGTGCTATGACCTTGGACCTTCTTGGCTTCAAGAAGGAGAACCTTGATGACATAGTCGATGATGTAATTGGGGTCGGAGAGTTCATCGAGATTTCAAATAATTCAAAGACAACCCTTTTCATATGAGGATTGAAGACAATGAATGAAGAAACCAAGCTGGACAGGCTTGTAGATGCTAGAAATACCTTTTGTCCAGGACCATTGATGGAGCTCATAAGAGCCATAAGGGAATCCAAGGTTGGAGAAGTCATAGGAGTGCTATCATCCGATTCAGGATCGAAGAAGGACATCCCCCTCTGGGTGAACAAGGCTGGCCATAAGCTCGTTGGCATCTACGAAAAGAATGGCTATTCAGAGATAGTGGTTCAGAAGATGAAGTAGATGTCAAGAGCACCCTCATTTTTTCTTTAGGTCGAACGACAATGAGTAGGAAAATAGTCATAGTTGGTGGAGGACCTGGAGGCACAATAGTCGCAAATCTTCTTGCCAAGAAGCTAGATGAGGAAGAAGCGTCCATCACTGTCATAGACAGGACAGGAAATCACGTATATGAGGCGGGTTTGTTGTACGTAACCCTTGAAGGCAAGGATCCAAAAGGCTTAGTGAAGAATGAGAGAGATATTCTAAACAAGAAGGTTAAACTAATTGTCGATGAAGCATCAAAGATAGATCCAAGCAAAAAGACGGTAGAGTTAAAGAGCGGTAGTAATTTTGATTATGACTACCTAATAATAGCCACTGGTGCAAGGCTTTGCCCAGAAGAAGTACCAGGGCTGAAAGATGGGGCTTACCATTTCTATACGATTGATGAAGCCTTAAGACTAAGAGAAGCTCTCGACAAGTTTGACAAAGGAAAAATTGTGATAGGGGTTGGAGGTATTCCTTATAAGTGCCCTCCGGCGCCTTCGGAAATCGCCTGTTTTCTAGATCATGTACTAAGAAAGAGTAATAGAAGAGAAGGAATAGAGATACACTTCCTTTCTCCTTTGTCTAGGATTTTCCCCATAGAGTCCATAGATCCTATAGTAAGTGAGATCTTTAATGAGAGGGGAATAAAGCACTCCACCTTCTTTAATGTAGAATCAGTAGACCCTGAGAAAAAAGAGGTTCATTCTCTAGAGGGTGAGACCGTAGGTTATGATCTTCTGATATTGATACCACCTCACAGAGGTTCAAAGGTCATCGAAGATTCAGGATTGGGGGATAGAGGAGGATGGGTACCCACTGACAGATACACTCTGAAGGTCAAGGGTCACGACGATGCTTATGCGATGGGAGATGCTACAGACCTCCCTATATCGAAGTCTGGCGCAGCAGCCCATTATGAAGCAAAGGTGATTGCCAACAACATCGCTTCAGAAATAAAGGGAACTGGGAATCTAGAGAAGTATAACGGAAAAGTAATCTGTTTATTCGATGCTGGCAACAAAGCCATTTATTTGAACTTTGACTACGATCATCCTCCGAAGCCAGTTCGTCCTAGATGGGCATACCGCTTGTTGAAATTAGCCTTCAATAAATTCTATTGGATTACTGTAGCGAAGGCCAGGTTTTTATGATTCGTGGTGAAATTGAGTAAAGAATCTTATAAAGTGCAAGCGGAATTTTGCAGGGCTTTGGCTCATCCCATAAGGTTAGAGATCGTTGACCTTTTGAAGAATGGAGAGAAGACCGTGAGTGAGCTGATGCAGAGAATAGGAATAAAGCAGGCTACCCTATCCCAGCATCTAGCAATATTGAGGGAAAGAGGAGTCGTAGTGAGCAGGAAGGAAGGAATGAATGCTTACTACAGCCTTAGAAATATCGAGATAGTGAATGCTTGCTCAATGATACGAGGAATATTGAGAGATCTTATCATCGAGAAACACAAAATGGTCAAGACACTATGATACTTTTGAGGGTGAAGTTTAAAAGCAGTCAACGTGCCCTTTAGCAGATCGAAAAGAATGTGATATGAAATTTCTAGTTGAAGAAAGGTACGATCTTGGCAATCTGGTGACTTTCATACCAAACAAGAAAGTCCCTATACACAACTGGTTCTACTTCAAAGAAGGCTTCTCAAGAGATTTCGTTTTGCTCATGCTGGACTGGTTCAAGATCAAGAATGAGAGTTTGATATTGGATCCTTTCTGTGGTTCAGGTACAACATTATTGGCATCTAAGGAAGTTGGAATCAATGCCACTGGAGTTGATGCTTCGCCCCTTGCAGTCTTCGTTACACAGGTTAAGACAGACGATCATGATTTGGATAGCATTAGAAACCATGCTAGAGAGATGTTTTCGAAGAAATTCATCAAGTATGAAATCAAAGGGCTAAGCCCTCTAACGAGAAGAGCCTTCTCAAAATATTCCCTGGAAGATATACTATTTTTCAAAGAAGAGATCAAGGGCGTAGATGATCTAAAGGTAAGAAATTTCCTCACATTAGCTCTAATGAATTCTGCCAACCGGGTTACTTATGCATACAAGGACGGCAGCGTAATAAGGATGCGTGAAAAGCCCAGTATTCCTCTGAAGAAGGTTTTCAAAAGGACCGTCAAAAGGATGATTCATGATTTGAAAAGAGCGAAATACGAAAATCCAGAGATAAAAGTCTATTTCGGAGATGCCAGAAGGATGGATTTCCTTGAAGAAGGTTGCTTTGATGCTGTCATAACCTCGCCACCATACTTGAACAAAATCGAGTACACAAAGGTCTATTCGATAGAGTATGAATTGTTCTTTGAAGAAAAGAAGATCGATAGTTTCAGGTCATATATTGGATTGAATCCAAAGCATGTTAAGGATTTCTTCCCAGAATTGAACTTGCCAGAAGTGGCAAAAGCATATTTGCAGGACATGAACGATTCGTTAGGAGAGATCTACCGGGTTATGAAAGATGATGCCAAATGTGCGATGGTAGTGGCTGAAGGTGCATTTCCAGATGGGGTAGTACCAGTCGATCATTTAATCGCGAATCTAGCCGAAAGGACGGGCTTCAAAGTTGAGAAGATAGTCATTGCTAATAGTAGAGTCGTCACCAGGGATAGGACAATTAAGATTGGAAGAGCAAGAGAGAGCATAATTGTGATGAGCAAGTGAACATAAATCTAAAATTTTGAAGATTTGATGGCCTTTACCCAAAAGTTTATGATAAAGAGTAATGAGCCCTAACTATCCAATGAAGTACATATTGATCATCGGAGACGGAATGGCAGACTATCCCTTGGGAGAGTTGGGCAGTAAGACTCCTTTACAAGTAGCCCAACATCCTAACATGGACTTCATAGCATCCCGTGGGAGGTGTGGAAGATTAACCACTCTGCCTCAAGGATTGGATTCAGGCACGGACGTCGCTATCATGAATATCTTGGGCTATGATCCTAGAAAGTATCATACGGGTAGGGGGCCATTGGAAGCAGCTGGAATTGGAGTTAAGCTCAATGAGCACGATATTGCTTTCAGATGCAATCTAATAACTGAGAGAGATGGCATCTTGAAGGATTACTCTGCAGGCCATATTGAAACGGAAGAGGCAAATGAGCTTCTAGAAAGAATAAAAGATGTTTACGAAAAGCCTGGAGAGATAGAGTTCTTCGTGGGAGTTAGTTTTCGGCATCTACTCGTGTTAAGAGGAATCAAATACTCCAATAGAATATCTTGTACTCAACCCCATGAAGCTTTGGATGAGCCGATTCTGGAGATTCTTCCAAGAGAAATGGATGAGAGAGGTGCAAGGACAGCCCAGACACTAAGGGAGATGATAGTCACTTCTAAAGAAGTATTATCGGATCACCCCATCAATAGAAAGAGGATTGAAAAAGGTATCAACCCTGCGAATATGATATGGCCTTGGGGTCAAGGCGTGAAGCCAAAATTTCAGCTCCTTTACGATACATTCAACATAAAGGGAGCAGTAATATCTGCGGTGGACATAGTAAATGGGATAGGAGTCTTCGCTGGGATGAATGTGATAAAGGTTCCAGGTGCTACGGGTTACTTTGACACAAGTTATGAAGGAAAGGCAGATTACGCTTTAGATAGTTTGAAAAATCATGACTTTGTTATGATCCATGTGGAAGCTCCTGATGAGGCAAGCCATATGGGCGACTGTATTTTGAAGATAAAAACGATAGAAGATTTGGATAAAAGGTTGATCGGTAGAGTATTAAATGGTCTTAGAGAAGATTATACCATCGCAATTCTGCCAGACCATGCTACTCTGACAGAATCTAGAATCCATACAAGAGACCCTGTTCCTTTTGCTATCTTCTCGACTTCTCTGAAAAAAGGAGATGAAGTCAAGCATTTCGATGAGTTTTCGGTAAAAGAAGGTTCTTTGGGCCTTATTGAAGGAATCGATTTCATGCCCCTCTTTCTCGGACGAAGCAGAACCTCAAGAAAATGTTTCCTTTAAAGAAGTCTGACCTAAATTCTTCCTTTCTCTTGATCTCACCCTCATACCGATGAAAATCAGGAAAAGGAGGAAGGCCAGCCCAACCAGGGTCATCCCAGCAGGATTGTCTATTCTATTCATGTCCATTTCTTGGATTGGAGCAAGGATGACGAGAAAACTCAAGGCGCCGCTAGCTAGGAGATATCTATGGAGATCGTTGATTCCTCTTCGGGACAGTCTGAAGATGAGAAGGGCAAAGCACATGACCAGAAGAAAGCCGATGAGCATGGCGAATAGAGGAAATGGGATTATGTGAGGGAGAGCGCCAAAAGTTACGAAGAAAGTCAGAGTTAAAGAGAACCCTATAAACCAGAAGGGCCAAGTGGATGCATTAGTTCTATTTTCCTCTTTTTTCAGAACTGGGAATCTCCTTGCTACATAGACTAGAAGAGCTATTGCCATGATTGAGCCAAAGATCTGTTCAAAAGAGAGAGGGTAAGGAGTTAGGAAGATATGGCCGAAGAGAACAACAGCTGAGAGAAGGATGAAGAAGCCAACCAAGGCTCTTTTTCCAACCCAATTCGTCCCTTTGTAAGATGGATATATCAGATCGACTACTAGTATCGGTATAGATATGCTGAAGATAGAATGATATATAGTCAACCACTCAGCCCATACCCAGTTTACCCCAAGCCATCGCCCATAAGTTCCCAGTATTCCTAGGTCAATCCAATTTGGATCGAAGAAGCTCTTAACCATCAGCCCCTCTTCCAAAATACCATAGGCTGCACCTAGCAACAAGATGGATGGCCATCCCCTTCCCCACCTAGTTGACAGCTCCCTAACGATGATAGCTCCACTCCCGTAGAGGGAAGCAAGAAGGAAAAACACTATTGGATTGAAGAATTCCAAAGGAGGAGAGGAGCCCGAAAGAAGTTCTGCCACGATAGGAGAAAGGAGAAATAGTGCCATGATTGGTCCTATCACTTTTCTACTCACCAAGTGCAGTGCAATTTTGCTCAAGCCGATGTGTTAGATATTCCTATAGAAAGACAATGCCATTGACCTTCTCTGGGATCTTCTAAAAGGAATCCAGTTGGATGAGAACCATATCTCTCTAAGTGGTGCATTTCTAATGCTTCCCACTTTATATTCTATGTCTCCCAATACTCGATTTGACGGATAAACGCTACCATCAGAATCTATGGAACAGATAGATGCGCCCACACTCTCGATAGGCGGTTCCTTCGGGAGCATTTCTTCCACAATGTCTATCTTGTTCCTATACTTGCGTGACAAATGAAGAACTCTGAAGCTGAATACTAGGTATTCTGGTCTACTGAGCATATTCTTCTTAGTCCTAGCAAGCCTGCCAGCCTCAAAAAGACCCAGCAATCCTATCCTTGCTGCTCCAAATCGAATTCCGAGTCGAATGATATCCTCGACTTGACCAATATTTTCTGAGTGGACGCAGGTGTTAAGACCATATATCGCACCCTTTTCCTGAAGAAGTTTCATAGCCTTCAAAGTTCTATCAAACGCTCCAGTTACACATCGGAAGTCATCGTGAACCTTCGCTGTAGCGCCATCGAGAGAAAGCGTAGGCGTAATACTTGATGAGATTAGAGCGTCAATATTCCTAACGTTCAACAATGTTCCATTGGTAAGTATGACCTTGCGATATCTTTTGTTCTTAATATGCGATAGAAGATCATAGATTCTGCGGCGCATAAATGGCTCACCTCCGTTCAATCTCACTTGGAGTACGCCCATCTCTTCGAGCTGGTCTAGAACCGATATCCATTCTTCGAAGGAGAGTTCATTTC
>CAYMHC010000031.1:0-9643 GCA_964390155.1 uncultured Nitrosopumilales archaeon | reverse complement strand
GCAGCCGGCCTTGCAGTGGTTCTGAGCACTTATTCAGCCATGCTTTAGACATACTTGCTCCAAATATAGGACTTCATGGTGAGAAATGTGGTATAGGCACGATAATTATGGCAAAACTTCACAATCTAGAATGGGAAAGAATAGCTATCTCGTTGAAGAAGGTTCATGCACCAATCAATGCTTCTGAGATAGGAGTTGATCCTAATTTAGTCGTCGAAGCAATTTTATTGGCCCCTCAGATCCGACCCGAAAGGTACACCATTCTTCATAAGCTGAAATTAGATCACGAATCAGCAAAAAATCTTGCAAAATCCATTAATGTTATCTAATAATTTTCGAATCAATCTTTTTTCTCTTCTTGAATCGACTTTTCTTGCTCTAGCTTTGATGAAGCTGGCGCGGTAGGCTTTTTCTCTTCGTATAATTCGATAAAATAGACCTTGCTCACTCCCCCGATGAACTTGAATACATCACTGGAAATAGCCCTTTTTATTATTTGAAGGCCTTCTGAGAGATAAAGATCGTTGGGCAACTTGATTTTGACGCTATCGTCCTCCATATTGAGCTCTATTTTCTCTTCTTCAACAGGGATTCTGCGCTTTATTAAAGCGATTATCTTATCTCTATCTGTCTCGACCTTTCTTATAATATCTACATTATAAAGCAAAGTCTTTCCAGCCAGCCTATGGTTGAAATCGATTTGTGCCCTGCCCGATCCAACAAACCTTACTATGCCTATCTTATTCTCGACTTCAACTTCATCGCCTACACGAACCTCCGAAGCCTTGTCCCCAAACTTCCTTAATGGTATCATCTTCATCTTACTAGGATCTCTTTGGCCGAAGGCTTTTTCAGGAGGTATCTCCACGCTGATCTTATCACCAATGTTTGCCGATGCTAAAGCCTCATCCAAGCCCTTGAGAACCCACCCCTCTCCCGTGGCAATCAACCTTGGTTCATATTTTCGGGAAGGATCATGAACTCCAAGCTTCTTAGCTTCGTCTTCAGTAGTTACTTCTATCACTTCGTTTGTGTCCTTTATCTTGGCTATGTGGTTAGCATATACCAGCGTACCTTTCTCTAATGGCATATTTATGACCTAGAAAGGCTAAAAAAGAGAAGAGTAAAAATACTTTTGCCTTAATTACTTATCCTTTGAAGATTTCTCTTGCTGCCGATACACTATCCTTGAACGTCGATTCAAAGCCGAGATCGCTTAATGCCATATTTAGGGCGCCTATCACTTGTAATACTTCAGCCTGCGTTATCATACCCATCGCTCCTATCCTGAATATACTGCCTTTGAGCTTACCCTGGCCTCCAGCGATTACTACATTATACTTGTTTCTTAAGAGCTCTCTAAGGGAAGAATCGCTTATTTTTGGGGGGTTGTTTAAGGCAATTACAGTATTCGACCTAGATTTCTCTTCAGCGAAGGGTATTAGCCCCATACACTCTGTGGCTTGATAGAAAGCTTTGGCACATGTTTTATGCCTATGGATGGAATTCTCAAGCCCCTCTTCTCTAATAATCTTCAATGCTTCATCAAGGGAGTAGTATAATGGTATGGCTGGTGTGTAAGGCGTTTGCCCCTCCTTATCGTACTTTCTATAAGCTTTTAAGTTGAAGTAAAAGGTATTCGTTGATTTTTCAATTACAGACCATGCTTTATCGCTAATCGAGAGCAAAGCCAATCCAGGTGGGCACATTAGGCATTTTTGGCTACCAGCGATGCAGATATCAACGTGCCAGTCATCTACCGGCAAATCATCTCCACCTAGAACCGATATGGCATCCACTACGAACAACAGATCTCGCTCGTTGCAGAATTCGCCCATCTCTTTTAAGCAGTTTACCTTTGTTCCTGTCGAAGTCTCATTATAAACTAATGCTATGGCTTTTACATCCTTCTCTCTTTTTACAGCATCTTCGATCATATCCATGTTAACTGCTTTGCCCCACTCGACAGGAATTTCTACAGGCTTTCCACCCATCGCTATGATATTGTCTCTCAATCTTTCGCCAAAGAAACCGCAAGTGGGTACGAGTATTTTGTTCGCACCTTGCACTATATTACTCACAGCGCACTCTACTCCTCCAGTACCAGAGGCTGTCAGGATTTCTATATCGTTCTTGGTCTGAAATACATATTTTACATTCTCCAAAATGCTTCTATACAACTCTTTGAACTCAGGGCCTCTATGGTTTATCAAGGGCTTGAGCATAGCCCTCATGACTCTTGTAGGCACGTTAGTGGGCCCTGGCGTCATTATCAACTGCCTTGGTTCCAATTCCCTTTACCATCCTTGAACTTGAACGGAAGGGTTAACCATGTTATTTAAGTTTTAACCATCCAAAGAATTATATCTTTTACATCTTGAATATGATAGGGGAGAATTGTTCAAGAGAGGTCTATTCGTAGGGAGGTTCCAGCCTTTTCATAAGGGCCATCTGAAGGTAGTAAAGGATTTATTGGATAAGGTTGAAGAGTTGGTAATTTTAATGGGAAGTTCACAGCACAGCCACATTAAAGACAATCCTTTCACCGCTGGGGAAAGAATAACCATGATAAGACTAGCTCTTGATGAAGAGGGCGTAGATCCTTCCCGCTATCTCATAGTACCAGTACCGGATGTAGAAATGCACTCCATATGGGTATCCCATATAACATCTTACTCCCCAAAATTTGATATAGTCTTCTCTAACGAGCCTTTGACTCGCAGACTTTTCATAGAAGCAGGCTTCAAAGCTGAGTCCATACCATTCTATAACAGAGAGAAATTATCTGCTACAGAGATAAGGAAGAGGATTTTGTCGGGCGAAAACTGGGAGGAACTGGTCCCAAAGAGTATAGCCCAGTTCATAAAACAGATAGATGGAATCAATAGAATGATCAGCCTGTTGAAAAATGACAATCCTTACATTGCATAACAATTGAGATAATTGATTTATTTTGGAATTCAGTTATTAATATCATGAAATTTATTGGAGTAGACCTTGCTGGAGTCGAAGCAAGGGATAGTGGCATTTGCATTCTTGATGAAGATTACAATGCTAAAGCTTTCATTTTAAGAAACGATGATGGGATAATTGATTTTATCACAAAAGTAAAGCCAAATATAATAGCTATAGATGCTCCATTAAGCCTACCTTTTGGTAGATGCTGCCTAAAGGATGCATGCTCATGCAGAAACAAAGGCCATCTTAGAGAGTGCGATAGAGAGCTTTTGAAGATGAAGATAAAATTCTTCCCAATAACACTGGGGCCTATGAGAAAATTGACTGAGAGGGGAATAAAGCTCAGAAGAATCATAGAGGAAAAAAGCTTCAAAGCCATTGAAGTATATCCAGGAGGGGCTCAAGATATGCTAGGAATACCGAGAAAGCAGAAAGGCACAGACAATTTGAGGAAAGGTTTAATGAAGATTGGCATCGAAGGGATATCAAAAGTGACAAGTGATCATGAATTGGATGCCATAACATCGGCCTTAGTTGGGAAGATGTATATTGAAGGAGACTATTTGGCGTTAGGCAATCCTGAAGAGGGATTGATGATAATGCCTAAGAGACAATTTTGACAAATTGTTACCATTCACTTCATAAAATAATTAACGGAGATTGATTGACATGAGCAAACCTTCAAACGAGAAGATAATCATAGATGGTAGTTACGGAGAAGGTGGAGGTCAGATTCTAAGGACTAGCATTACGTTATCTGCAGTTATGGGCGTGCCTATAGAAATAGTGAATATAAGAGCCAAAAGAGATAACCCTGGATTAAGGCCCCAGCATATAGGAGCAATAAAGGCTGTAGCCTCTTTGTGTAACGCTAATACCGATAACTTAAGGGTTGGCTCTGACAGAATAACCTTCACTCCTAACAAGATGCGTTCAGCTTTTATAAGATTGGATGTCGGCTCCGCTGGTAGCATTACTTTATTGCTTCAGGCAGTCATACCATCCGTAAGCCTTAGCAAAGTTGATGCGGAGCTTGAGATATTTGGTGGGACAGATGTAAGATGGAGCCCCACTATGAATTATCTTATCAAAGTAATTCTGCCAGCCTATAAGCTATTGGGAATACAGACTGAACTTCAAGTGAAGAGGAGAGGCTACTACCCTTCAGGAGGTGGTACAGTAAGAGTTAGAATAAAGCCAGTAAAGGAGTTGAAATCCTTAAACCTTATTTCATCAGACCATCCTTTACCATCAGTTATAAGCTTATGCTCAAAATTGCCTAGAAGCGTTGCTGAGAGGCAGTTAAGGGCCGCCAAAGATTACCTCTTAAATCAGGGAATAAATCTAAAGGATTTCGAAATAAGCGTTGAAGATTCGATATCTCCAGGATCTTCCATTCTTGTCTATTCTGTAGACGAGCAAGGTCCATTCTTGGGTGGGGACGCCATAGGAGAAAAGGGTAAGCCATCAGAAGAAGTCGGGAAAGAGGCAGCTAGGCTCTTCTCTGAAGAATATCTCTCCAATACGCCTGTAGATAAGCACATAGGGGATATGCTAGTGACGTTTCTACCCTTTGCAAAAAACGAATCAAAGTTTATGGTCTCAAAAGTTACCCAGCACCTCAGAACTAATCTACATATAGCAAGCATTTTCACGAAATGCCAATATGACATTGATGAGATGCCAGTTGGTACGGCCATAGTAAGCATTAAACCTATAAATACAAAAATATGATCAGATTTTGACCTATAAATCTAGTAAATACCTGCCGGCCTTGTGCTCATTTCTTTGCTGGATTATATGATTTCTTAGTTCTTGAGTATTTATCTCATCTAGGCTTGGAACTAGGGCTAACTTCTCGCCTTTAATATCTGACGAATTAGCTCTAACTCCTTGTCATTGAACCAGCCCAATAGCTCTGCAGTTTTGAGGAAGTCTTTTTTCTAATCTTCCAAGCTTTTTGAAGGCTTATGGGTGCCAATATATTCCGCAACTAGCATGAATGCGCCCGTCATATTCTCTATCAGGCTCTCCAGAAGTAACTATCTCATTGAATGGACCGCCTTGTAACTTAAATGGAAACCTCAAAGGATGTATAACGGAGAATCACAGAACCTTGTTAACCCACTTTCAATAAAAGGGCGCATTTGAGCCAAATAGCGAGCCCCCTTGAACAAAATAGAAAAAAGGTCATTTAAAGATCCAAACAACCAATTATGGTTATTCAATTTAAATTAATAGTGAGCCTTTAACCAATAAATTTTCTATGAGGCGTCCCAAGCCAAGGAACTGTAGCAAGACTTGGGTGGGGCAAATTGGTTGAGTTGAAGACCGGTTCCTCCCACTCTTGTTTTGAGAGACGCCTCTCCACAATCCTTAACTCTTCTTTACACCAGCTTTATAAATCAAACTGAAGGCATCTTTATTCTTTTGTAAAATAATATTGAACTCTGCATTCTTGTTTATCTCAAGAATATCCACCAAATCTTTGGGTATTCTAAGGAACTACGATGAACTTCCTATCTGATAGGGCTTGATGGCCGTTTTATTTCCGTAACAAAAAAAGAATTCTTTTCTATTAGTAAGAATGAATTTGCCTAGCAAAGAACCACCAATCTAAGAGTTTCCGGAATGGCATTATCTCATCCTAACAAGACAGGACGCAAGCAGTCTGGAAGGGCACATTTATTATGGAAGAAGGCTAAGAAGTGACCGAGAGATACGAACAATACAAATATTTGGGTTCTGTTCACTCTTCGGCATCTACCAACCTTAAATACGTCAGAACCTGTAATCAAAATCGATTTCACAAAATCAAGAGAATGGTTAATATATCGATTCGCACTCTCAAAAGTGGCATAGACTCTCTTTGGGCTGAGCATAAGGCTTTCAGGGTCATGATTGTAGTTGTTTTTCTAGGATTTATCACAATCATGGCTTTCCTTATAGCCCTAATCCTTCATGAGTATAATCCCCTGCTTTTGGCAATATTTGTATGGCTTATCTTGATCGGTTTGATTATAATGAGGCGTCGTAGATCAGGACCTGATTTTACGCCCAAAATGACATGATAGACATTCTTTAATTAAGAGAAGTGTTATAGGCTACTGAGGCAGATCACCAGAAATGTCCTGTGCGGATGGGCAAACTCGCTCTCCAAGTGGAAATTATATATTATCGAAGAACTTGACTTTCAATCCCAATTCCCATTCGCTAATCCTATTACAGCATAATGAAGGCCCGTACGGATTTATGATAAAATTTCGCCAATTCCATAAAAATAAAGTATAGTGGTACAAATCAAGGTGTTGTTGAATGTAACCTATAATTGATGAAGTCGCAAGATTTGTAACTGTTATGCTCAGAATTTGCAAACCATAACAATTTGAGGTTGAAACCGACATGGATTATTTCATTAGGTTAGGACTTAATCCAGGCAAGTAGTTGTTTGTTAAGAGCCAATCAGCATGCGCCTTGATGTATCGCCAAACTATATCTGCCCTTTTATTATCAAAATCCCAAGGAGAAACAAGAACTATATCATCTTCCCGTATCCACATCCTTCTCTTCATCTTTCCTCTTATTCTGCATAATCGGGTTTCACCATCTGTACATTTCACTAAGAGATGGTCACCCCCACATGCCTTCGTAACCTTGCCAAGAAACTCTCCTTTCTCTGGGAGAACAAGTTCTTTTAGGTTTGCTTCGTTCAGGACCTTTCTTTTACCCAATTTAACTGCCTCCGTGCAGAGTAACAAGTTGTACAAAGATTGATGAAAGATTTTGTAACTTCATCAAAGATGAGATTGCAATGAAGCCTGCACACCGATTTGTGACAATCTCGACAATCAATTTTAGCAATAGCATTGCAGACATCACATCTCAATGATACCACTTCTTCCCTCTGAACATAGATCCGTCAGAAGTGCCTCTCGATCTGAATCTTTCATCATATTGATTGCACGAAACATGAGAAGCGAATCTCTCATCTTCTGGCTTGAGTGGTTTTATCCTAGCTTTCGTAAGACTACATATACGAGCAAAATCATCAAACTCTTCCTGTGTGACAAAAGTAAAAGATTTTCCAGAGTCACCTGCTCTAGCCGTCCTTCCAACACGATGGAAGTAAAGCAAGGGATTCTGAGGGACTTCGTAGTTGATAACGCAGTCCACTTGGGAAATGTCTATGCCTCTACTTGCAACATCTGTAGCTACAAGGATATTTGCATGACCTGATCTGAAAAGGTACATGGAATGATCCCGTTGTTGTTGACTTAGATCGCCATGCAATGGGACTACATTAAGGAAACGCCGCTCCAGCTCTCTCGCGAGTTTATGTGTTCCATACTTTGTTCTGCAGAAAATCATAGAGCTTGAAGGCTTTTCTCTACTCAGTAAATCTATGAGAACAGATAGCTTAGTATTCTGCTCGACCACTGTATAGTATTGCTCCAGCGTATTAACCGAAGGCTCATCGGAGTCGATTAGAATTCTTTCTGGATTGCGCATATATTTTTTTGATAATTCAATAATTCTTTGAGGCATCGTTGCGGAGAAAAGGCTTAGCTGTCTTCCATCAGGTATTGAATCCAAAATGAACTCAACATCATCGATAAATCCCATGTCCAGCATGGTGTCAGCTTCATCCAACACAACAAATCTTACCGAATCAAGCTCTAATGAGCCGCGTTTGATATGGTCAATAACTCTTCCTGGAGTGCCAACTATAGCATGTGCTCCATGCCTCAGAGCTTCGAACTGGAGGTTGATTGATTGACCACCGTAGATGGTTATGATCTTGGTACCGGTATACCTGCCTAGCCTCCTTATCTCGTTGGTTATCTGCAATGCTAATTCCCGGGTGGGCGAGAGAACCATAGCTTGTACGCGTTTGTACTGCGTGTCGACAACCTGAAGTAGTGGAAGACCATAAGCTGCGGTTTTGCCCGTCCCAGTCTTGGCCTGCCCTATCACATCTGATCCTGCAATAAGAGGTCCTATCACTTGCTCTTGGATAGGAAAAGGTTTTGTAAAACCAGCAGCATTAATACCCACTAATATAAATGGGTCTAACTCAAATTCTTGGAAATTGTTCAATTTATCTTTGCTACTACTACAATACCGCCGACAGAGTCAGAATCTTTGTTACTTCTGAATCACTAAGACGCCGATTTTGCAGTATCTTAACTAGAACTAGCCTAATATTTAAGCCTGCCTCTCTTTTCTTTTTATCAATCGGAGACGATGATACAGGGGCGAGGTTCAGGTGATTTTGGTACCCTCCTTTTTCATAAGATCACCCTTTGTTGAACATCTCCATCTACTTCAGTCTAATTCCATACCTCATGATTTGGTATCCATAATCCTTGCACTTGAACATCTGCTTATCACATGAATTACCTTATCCAATGACTCTGATTGAGCCACGGTTGCATTAGATTGAATCATTTTGAAACAATTTAGGTTTAGATCCTTATTTCAGATAAGAATTAACGGCAATTCAGAATTTGACAGCATATATGTGCTTGCAAGTAATATGCTTGTGATTAAAATCTTGACAATTGAAAATCCAGTCTTTCGTAGGATTGTAAGACCACGGCATTTATTGGTTGATAGCAGACTATAAATACAAATATATGAGTTAAATTATCTATTAGAGAAGTGATAAGTTATGATACCTGAACAATTCATACCTGGTGCTACAGTAGTAGGAATGACCTTTAAAGATGGAATCATGTTAGGGGCTGAAAAGAGAATCTCTTATGGCAATTACCTGGTGAGCAGATCCGGCAAAAAGGTCTTCAGGATAAGCGATAACGTAGGGGCTGCTTGCGCAGGAATGGTGGCAGACATGCAAATTCTAGTTCGAGAGATGCAATCTCTTGTAAAGATAAGAGAATTCGAACTAAGAAGGCCAATACCCCCAAATTCCGTAGCGAAGCTAATGTCTGTCCTCCTCTTCGAGAGAAGGTTCTTCCCTTTGATTACACAAGTGATAATAGGAGGGGTTGATGATAAACCATCCATTTATGTTTTGGACCCATTGGGTTCTGTAATTCCTGATGAATACTCATGTGTAGGCTCTGGCACAGAGATAGCCATAGGTGTAATTGAAGCAGGCTACTCTCGTGATATGGGTGAAAATTCGGCAAAGGAGCTCCTGGCAAAGTCCATAAGATCAGCCGTGAAGAGAGACACAGCTAGCGGAGATGGCGTAGATATTTTGACAATAACCAAACAAGGCTCAAAAGAAGAATCTTTGACCTTTTAAGTTTAATTTCATCTATAAGGCATCCAGCTGTACTTTCTTATCTTTGAGCTTTCACCATATCCACAATAAGCGCATCTTTTCTTTGTTAAATGATAGGAGGGCCTACCACACCTTCTGCACCTTATGTGGGTCTTGCCTTTGCTATGTTTTCCGAAAGAAGTGGTTCCTTTGACCATCTTAGCATCATCATCCGATTTACTTTGATATGAATTTATACATATCGATGAACTTGATAAGTGAAATTATGTGTAGATTATAACCTCAAGTTAGGTTAAGGTTTACTCTTAATTGGGCCATTATAGATAGACTGCAGAGGATCCAATGACTCGGATTCCA
The DNA here is from genome assembly GCA_964390155.1 of uncultured Nitrosopumilales archaeon. GTDB lineage: Archaea > Thermoproteota > Nitrososphaeria > Nitrososphaerales > JACAEJ01 > CAYMHC01. The sequence continues at coordinate 78 of CAYMHC010000031.1, read as the reverse complement.
AGGTTACCGACACTATCCTTTTTGCTTTGTTGACGTACAATTGTGGGGATGAACGTAGAAATAATAGGTTGTTACCTT